>NZ_JBYSXE010000004.1:53274-139574 GCF_058781925.1 Sphingobium sp. FW306-1B-F04DB
CCCCCCCCCCCCCCCCCCCCGGGCCTGTATCCTTCCCATTATTCGGATGTTCAGTGCCGGCTCACCGAAAGCGCATCCAGCGCCACAGCATCGAGCATGAGGTGCTCGAGACCATCGGTTGCCGCCGCCGAGAGCTGCGGCAGTTCGCTATGCGGCTGGCTGGCTTCGGGGAGAATGGCGATGGGGGGGCACATCCGCGCCACTGCGCGATCAACCTTCGGCGTGGCCGCCTTTGCATGTACCCCATAGTCCGCCATCATCATGAACCGCGGGTCGCTGCCTGCCAATTCGGCGATAGTCTTGGCCGCACGCTTGGTGATCTGGCGTACGCGCTCCTTGGTCACACCCGCTTCGTCGGCGATCGCTTCGCCAGCGCCCATCCCGAACAAGCGATGCACGACGATCTCGCGGTTGCGCGTCAGCCGCTGCTCAAGCTTCTCGAGTTCTTCGGGGTCGATGCCATGCGTCCTGGAGCGGAGCATCGCACCGCCATCGGCGGCCCGCGCCAGCGCCCGCTTCTTGGGGCGTGCGCGGCGGCGGAGCTGATCGATCGCAGTGGTACGGAGATGATCGATATAGCTCTCGACCAGCGAGGCGGTCGCGGCCTCGGCGAGATAATCCGATGCGGCGGCTTCGGTGAGAGCAAGCGCATTCTCGTCCTCGATCACCGATTCCAGCGTGTTCTCTTCGCCCTCGGCGCCCTGCGCGATCGCATTAAGTGACACGGTAGTCGCTTCGACCTTCTTCGCCGAGGGGCGCTGATCAGCCATCAGCCGGAAGCGCAGGCTCTGCAATTCGCCGCGGATCTGCCAGTTCACGAAGGTCGTGAACTGCGCCTTTTCCGGAACATAGGCCTGGATCGCGCGATGCACCGCGATTGCACAGGCCTGCTCGGCATCGTCCCAGTGCGCCACCAGGCCATATTGGCGGATGAAATGACGGATGCGCGGCGCGATCAGCTTGAGGATGCGCGCAAATGCCTTGTCGACTTCGGCGCGCTGACGCGCCGTCGGCCTCGCATCGCCTTCGGGCGTACTTGCGATAACTGCGGCAACCGCCGCCTCCAGTGCAATCGTGGTTTTCGACATTTTGCCCTCCCGAGTGGGATGGACAACGCGCCAATCGCGTGCCCCCCCGGCCCGATCGGTTCTCGCGCAAAAAGGTTAACGACATATTAGTCCCATATTTATCGAGACCAATATTCCCATAATATAGCACCGAAATCGTCGGAAATGCGTTATTGATACGTATAAATACGGAATATAGGAATAAACGCCTTAGCTCGTCGCCAGGACGCGCCCGAAACGCTCGGGCCGCACATTGCGGTCGACATAGTCGAGCAGCCAGGCGCGATGCGCGCCCGTCGCACTTCCCGCGGCGGCGATTCGCTCGCTGGCGCGGGCAGTGCCCACCTGTGCGGCGAGCAGCGTGCGCGCCCGGCCGGAATCCAGCCCCCCTTTGAGGAACTTGACCGCGTCGCCCATGCCGAGATGGTGCCCCAGATAGGCGGCCTGCGCGATGCTTTCGACATCGTCTTCGATCCGGACGCCTTTGCGCGCGAGCATGTCGAGATTGGCACGCGCATAGTCGGCGATCGCCTGAATCGATGCATGAGGATCGTAGCGGAGCGCGAGCAGGTCGGCGCGCGCCTCTCCCTTCACCCGGCCCCGTTCGGTAAGCCAGCCCCGGTCACGCGCGAGCGCGTTGAGCCAGCTCCCGTCACGCTCGGCCTCCGCCTTCCACGTTCCGCTCAGGAACTGGCCAAGACCGGCGGCACTCGAGCGCGGATTGCGCGAATAGGCAAGCCAGCGCCCGTCAGGCGCCTTTGCTGCCTCGGCATTGACGATAGCGGCGAGCGCGGTGGCAGGTATTCCCGTGCGCGCGGCGGCGGCATTCAGCGCGGGCTGATATTGTGCATTGGCACCGAGACCCGGCGCAACGGAAGCATCCAGCGACGCTCCCCCCCGCTTGCCGCGCCCGTCACGCGCAGCGCGATCGTCGACCAGCGGCGCGGACGGCGGCGGGATCGACTGAAGCGGCCGTGCGGGAGCGATCGACGGCGGCGGGTGATCACTGGCGAGTGTCGCGAGCAACGCATCGAGGCTGAGTTCGGGGGCGCGCGTGGCCGAGCGCAACTCGCTGCCGCCATCGCCATCGCCCGTGCCCAGCGCCGCCTGCCACAGGCGGTTCGACAGGTCCGAACGTGCCTGCGCATAGATCAGCGCGGCACGCTGCTGCGCACCCAGCCGCGAAGGCTCGATCCGCGCGGTCATCGCAGCTGGGCACGCCGTGCCGCCTGGCGGACCTGAACCAAGCTTGCGGCCGAGAAATCATCGATCCCCGCCTGCTCGGCATTGGCCTGCATGCGCTCCGCATCTTCGCGGAAGCTGTCGGCAGCCGACTCGATCGCCTTGAACGCGCTGTACGCGCTCACGGCGCGGCTGCGAAGCTGGGTCAGTTGTGCATCCACGACCGACTGGTCGCCGGCAAGCCGCGCACGCTCGGCACGCATCCGCACGACATAGGCATGCGACGAAAAGCGCAGGTCGTCCGCCGCCGCCGCGGTCTCGCGCTCGATCGCGGCATTTACCGCGCCTTGCGCATTCTCGATCTGGATCAGCTGGTTGACCTGAATGTTGATCGCGACGCGGACATCGTCGATCTCCGACTGCTGGATGCGCATCGCTCCGTCATAGGGCGTCTTCATGCGTGTCCTCCAAAATCGCGGCGAGCGCAGCAAAGCTTTCGGCCGCATAGCCGCGCTCGCTCTTGCCCTGCTTGAGCAGCGCCTCGATCTGCGGCGCGAGCGCGACCGCGCGATCGACCTCGGCATTGGATCCGGTGCGATAGGCGCCCAGCCGCACCATCTCTTCCATGTCGCCATAGGTCGAAAGCACGCGCCGTCCGGCGAGCCGGACAAGGTTCTCCTCGTCGCTATGCGCATGGGGCAGCGTGCGGGACACCGATCTGAGGATGTCGATCGCGGGATAGCGCCCACGCTCGGCAATGCGCCGGGTGATGACGATATGGCCATCGAGGATGCCGCGCACCGCATCGGCGACGGGTTCGTTATGATCGTCGCCGTCGACCAGCACGGTGAAAAGGCCGGTGATCGTCCCCTGCCCGGGGAGGCCGGGACCCGCGCGTTCGAGCAGGCGCGGCAGTTCTGCAAAGACGGTAGGCGTATAGCCTTTGGTCGCGGGTGGCTCGCCGCTCGCCAGCCCGATCTCGCGCTGCGCCATCGCGAAGCGCGTCACCGAATCCATCAGGCACAGCACGTTCAGTCCCTGATCGCGGAAATGTTCTGCGACGGCGAGCGTTGTCCACGCCGCCTGGCGCCGCATCAGTGCGGGTTCGTCCGACGTGGCGACTACGACAACGCTGCGCGCGAGGCCCTCGGCACCCAGATCGTCCTCGACGAACTCCTGCACCTCGCGCCCGCGCTCGCCGATCAGGCCGATCACCGCCACGTCGCATTCGGTCCAGCGCGCGAGCATTGAGAGCAGCACCGACTTGCCAACACCCGAACCCGCGAACAGGCCCAGCCGCTGGCCACGACACAGTGGCGCGAAGATGTCGAGCGCACGGACGCCGGTCTCGACTTTGGCGCCAACGCGCGCGCGCGCCGAAGCCTGGGGCGGCATTGCCTTGATCGGACGTGAGGCTGCTCCGAAAAGCAGCGGCCCCTTGCCGTCGACGGGTCTGCCCAGGCCGTCGATCATCCGCCCCAGCCATGCCTCGGACGGCCGCAGCGAAAGCTGCCCTGCGGCGAGGTCTGCGCGGGCGCCCGATGCAATCCCCTGCGGATCGCTGAAGGGCAGGCAGTGTGCGATGCTGCGATCGAGCCCGGTGACCTCGGCATCGACCATGCAGCCGGGCGCGGCAATGCTGACGCGGGAGCCGATCTGCGCGGCGCCGACGAGCCCTTCGACCTCGATCAGCGCGCCGCGCACCGCGACGACGCGCCCATAGCGCCGGTCGGGCGAAAGCGCGCGCAGACCGGCCGCGGCAGATGCGAGCGTGAGCACATCCGACCTCTTATTCGGCCGCCACGGGCAGGCGCGCCATCGCTTCGGCCTCATAATTGATCAGCCAGCGGCAATCCGAAAGCGCGCGATAGAATTGTGCCGCCGCCGCCTTTTGTGCGAATTCGACGCATACCGCCTTGGCTTCGGGCGACTGCAGCGCGCCCATGAGCTCGCCGACCAGCGCGACGATCGCATTCTGGTGCCGGGGCAGATTGTCGGGGTCGATATAGGCCATCATGCACGCGAAATAGAGCCGCCGCGCGGGCGTGTTGGCCTCTTCAGGGCTCATCACATCGCGGCCCCGCAGGATCGCGGCGGTGTTTTCGACATGCAGCTGTGTGCGTCCCGTTGCGCGGAGTACCGCGCCGTTCACGATTACCTTCTCGCCATCACGCAGCGAAATGCGGAGCGTCATCTGATCCCCCTGGGCTGTTTCCGGTATTATAGGATGCAGCGATGCAAGCCGCGATTTTTGCTAGGAAAATTTTGCCTATATTTGTTCGGCCTCCGCATCATCCTAAAATGCATATGGACCTGGCCCAAACACGCCGGTCACCATGCATGGGAGAAGTTTGTGAGCCTCTATTCCGCTCTTTATGCCGGCGTTTCGGGCCTGAGTGCCCAGGCGAGCGCGATGGCGACCGTCGCCGACAACATCACCAACGTGAACACCGTCGGATACAAGGGCGTGTCGGCGGAATTCCGCACGCTCGTCACCGACGGCCGCGTGCGAAGCAGCTATTCGGCAGGTGGCGTCACGGCAGCGCCCCAGGCCATGATCTCCAAGCAGGGGCTGCTCCAGGCATCGAGCAGCCTGACGGATATCGGCATTGATGGCGCCGGCTTCTTCGTCGTGCGCTCGAGCGCCGATCCCAATGCCGAGGTTGCCTACACCCGCGCCGGTTCGTTCAAGACCGACCCCGCGGGCTATCTGCGCAACACCAGTGGCTATTATCTCCAAGGCTGGCCGCTCGATTCCCAGGGCAACTATGTCAACACGGGCAACCTCAACGCGCTTGAACCCATACGCCCCGGTGCGCTGACGGGCGCCGCGCTGCCGACCACCGAGATCGAGCTGCGCGCCAATCTCCAGTCGACCACCACGCCGATCGCTGGCCCCTATGTTGCTGGGCAGATGGCCTCGGGTGCCGTCACGCCGCAATTCTCGCGCTCGGTCGACGTCTATGACGGGCAGGGCAATGCGCACCGCGTCACCTTCGGCTTCGTCAAGACCGCCGCCAACACCTGGGTCGGTGAGGTTTATGCCGTGCCCGCGGGCGACGTCACCGCGCCCGGCGGCGTGCTCGCCAGCGGCACGATCGCGTTCAACGGCGACGGCAGCCTGAATGTCGCGGGGTCCAGCCCCGCCCTTTTCGGTGCGATCAATCCGACCTGGACCAACGGCGCGGCATCGAACCCGATCCAGCTTTCGCTGGGCAGCAATGGCGGTCTCAACGGCCTGACCCAGTTCAGCGGTGAATCGGCGCTGCTCTCGTCCAATGTCGACGGCGGCATGCTCGGCACGGTCGCTTCGGTCGAGATTTCGGAAAAGGGTGTGGTGAGCGCGATCTTCGAGGATGGCACCGCGCGCGCCATCTACCAGCTGCCGCTCGCAACCTTCCAGAATCCCGACGGTCTGACGCGCCTCAGCGGCAACGCCTATGCCATGTCGCAGGATTCGGGCAACGTCGCGATCAACGAACCCGGCTCGCTCGGCTCGGGCGCGATCGCCAAGAGCACACTGGAAGCTTCCAACGTCGATCTGGCGCAGGAGTTCACCAACATGATCCGCTTCCAGCGCGCCTATTCGTCATCGTCGAAGATCATCACGACGGTCGACGAGATGCTGCAGGAAGTCAGCAACCTGAAGCGCTGATCGTCCAACCCTCCCGACATTCGCGATGCAAGGGATATAGTCCGTGTCATTGAACGAGATCCTCGCTTCCGCCAGGTCCGGCCTCGCCGCGTCACAGGCGGGGATGCGATCCGTATCCAACAACATCGCGAATGTCGGCACCGCCGGTTACGCCCGCGAGCGCGTGACGCTCAGCACGGGCGTGACCAGCGGGCGCGTCAGCGGCGTCGTGATCGGTGAGCCCGAGCGCGTCGCCGACAAGTTCCTCGAAGGCGCGGTCTATCGGCGCGCGGGCGATATCGGCCGGGCGGAAGCAGCGGCCTCCTATCTCGACCGGCTCCAGTCGCTGCTTGGAGCGCCCGGTGCGGAATCGGGGCTCGCCGGCAGGCTGAACGCCATATCGACCTCGGCCGCACAGATGACGGGTCTTCAAGGATCGGCGCAGTCGATCGCGCGCTTTACGGGCAATGTCCAGGACACGATCACCCAGCTTAACCAGCTCAACCGCGACGTTTCGAGCCTGCGCGCCGATACCGAGACCGAGCTCAGCTATACGGTCGACCGGGCCAATGTCCTGCTGCGCCAGATTCACGATCTGAACGACGAGGTCGCGCGGCTCGAGGGCCTTGGCCGCAGCCCCGCGGGCGCCGCGGATCGCCGCATGATCGCGCTCGAGGAATTGAGCGGACTGATGAAGGTCAACATCCGCGAGCAACCCGACGGTCGCGTCACGATCGACAGCGCGTCGGGGCAGGTTCTGCTCGACCGGCGCCTGCGCCAGCTCAGCTATCCGGGGGGATCGGGCGCATCGCAGCCCACCTACCCGCCGATCGACATCCGCTTCGCCGACGCCAATGGAAATGCGGCGGCGTCGACGGGCGAGAAAATCGATTCGGCCGCGATCGGCGGCAAACTGGGCGGGCTGATCGATCTTCGCGATCGCGGGCTTCCTGAATTTTCGGAGAAACTGGGCGTGCTCTTCACCGGCCTCGCCGAATCGCTGAACGCGGTTTCCAATGCGGGGACCACCCTGCCCCCGCCCGCGTCGCTCGACGGCCGCCCGAGCGGCCTGGTCGGCACCGACCGGCTCGGATTTACCGGCGCCGCCACCTTTGCGGTGCTGGGCGCCGACGGCACGCTGGTCGCAAAGACCACCGTCGACTTCACCGCACTCGGGGCGGGCGCGACGGTCGACGATGCCATCAACGCGATCAACGCTGGCCTTGCGCCCAATGCCACCGCCACGATGACGAACGGCAGGCTGTCGATCACCGCCAATGGCGCGGGCAACGGCATTGCGATCGCGCAGGATCCGACCAACCCCAGCAGCCGCGCGGGCCTCGGCTTCTCGCAATTCTTCGGGCTCAACGACCTTGTCCGCAGCGATTCGAGCGCATTGGTGCCCTCAGGCCTCATCGGATCGGATCCCCATGGCTTCGGCGCGGGCGAAACCGCCGAGATCGTGCTGCGCGATGCCGCCGGCCGCGTTCTGACCAGCTACACGCTCACCGGCTCGGGCGGCCCGACCTATGGCGATCTCGTCACTGAGCTCAACGGCAGCCCGCTCGCGACCTTTGGCAGCTTTACCCTGGATCCCCGTGGCCGCATCCAGTTCCAGTCGACCGTCGCGGCTACGGGCGCCACGATCTCGATCCCCTCGGACGCGACCAATCGCTTTGGCACGGGCCGCTCCTTCTCGAACCTCTCGGGACTTACCGGGGATTCGAGCGGCCTGTCCGGGGCCGAGGTCCGGCCCGACATCCTCGCCAGCGCCGCCAAGCTGCCGCTCGCACGACTACAGCTCGGCGCGGCGGTGGGGCAGAAGGCCATTGGCGCGGGGGATGTCACCGGCGCCACCGCCTTTGTCGATCAGCTCGCGAAAGCCGTCGATCTGGGCAAGGACGGCAGCGTGACGATCGAACGTTTCTCGAGCCTTCTGCTTGGTCGCACCGGCACGCAGGCGGCGCAGGCGCAGACCGCATTTGAAGATGCCGCCGCGCGCATGGATGATGCGGTCAACCGGCGCGACAGCTTTGCGGGCGTCAACGTCGACGAGGAACTGGCGCAGATGGTCGTGCTCCAGAACAGCTATTCGGCCGCGGCGCGCGTCATGACGACCGCGACCGAGATGTACGACACCCTGATCGGGATGTTGAAGTAAGGAGTAAAAGCCATGACCCGCGTTGCCACCATTCCGCTTCAGCGCACGCTGTCGGGCGCGATCCAGCGCTCGCAGCAGGCATTGGCCACCAGCCAGATGCAGCTCAACACGGGCAAGAAGGCGCACGACTATGCGGGTCTCGGCACCGATGCGGTGCGCACCCTCTCCGCACGCGCCATGCTCGCACAGCAGCAGACGCACCAGTCGGTCGCGGGGCGCGTCGGGACGACGCTCGATCTCTATGGATCGCACCTCGATCAGGTCGAGAAGACGACGATGGATCTTCGCGAAAAGCTGCTGACCGTCGTCGGCACCGAGCGCGGTCCCGGCCTTCAGGAAGCGATCGAGGCAGCCTTCAACGATTTCCGCAACGCGATGAACGCTTCGGAGGGCGGGCTGCCGCTCTTTGCTGGCGCCCAGACCACTGCAAGGCCGCTGGTTCCCCAGACGCTGGCCGACACGGTCGGGCTCAACCCGGCCAACGCCTATGCCAACGACCAGCAGCGCCTGTCGGCGCGCGTGGGTGACGGGATCGACGTCGAATTCGGCATCGTCGCAAGCGACATGGGCCCCAACTTCATCCTGGCCTTCCGCACGCTGGCCGAAGCCGGCCCCATCGGAGACGTGCCGACCGCGGCGCAGATGGCCGCGCTGCAGCAGGCCGCCGATCAATTCGACGACGCGCTCGGCGATCTGCGCTCGGTCAATGGCGAGAACGGCCGCAAGCAGAACCAGGTCGAGACGCTCGGCACGCGCGCGGAAGACCGCGCGATCCTTCTCGAGGAAGTGATCGGCAAGGTCGAGAATGCCGATCTCGGCCAGGTCGCGATCGATCTCGCCCAGCGCAAATCGACGCTCGAGGCGTCCTATTCGGTCTTTTCCCAGCTATCCGGGCTTTCGCTGGCGAACTTCCTGAACTGATCCCCATAAGTTCCGGTTCCCGGCAGGGGCGCGTCGCGGTGCGGCGCGCCCCATTTTTTCGGGCGCTCAGCCGCGTGGTGGCGCGGGCCGAGGCCCGGCCTCCAGCAGTTCGGCAAGGTCGCCCGCGGGACTGACACTCGGGATCGAGGCCATGGCGCGCGACACCGCCGCGGGATCGACCGATCCGACTGTCGCGGTGAGCATATCGAACACCGGTGCGGTCGCCAGTCCGGCAAAGGATGCACCATAGCGTCCGCGCAGTTCGACCAGCGCGTCCTCGCGCCCAAGCATGGCAAGCGAAATTGCGTAACGCAGCACGACCGCCTGGTCGACCTCGCTGATCCGGCCCGCGGCGGGCAGTCGCGTCTCGCTCTCGATCGCCAGCCCCGCCCAGTCGCGCTGCTTCCAGAGGATCTCGGCGCGCAATACGCCCGCGTCGGGCACATCCTGGAGCACCGCAAAGGCCTCGTCGGTCTTGCCGAGCTGGCTCAGCGCGACCGCCTCGACGCGCTTGCGCGCGTTGATCATCTCGTCGGGATAGGCATTGCCCGCGGTCTTGCGCAGCGCGGCGAGCGCGCGATCGGGACGGCCGGCAAGGATGTGCAGCGTTGCGACGCGCGTCGAAAGCGGCCCCTGCGTCAGATCGCGCGCGCGCACGAACAGCTGATGCTCGAGCAGGTCGGCCGCGCGGCCATAAAGCCCGGCGATCTGCAGCCGCTCGGCAAGCTGGTTGACGAGGAAGTCGCCCGCCGCACCGCTCGGCGCGAGGTCGCGATAGTCCCAGTAGAGCCCCGCGGCCTGATCGAGCGGCAATTTGCTCGACGGATCGAGAGCGCTCGCCAGTCTTGCCTGAAGTCCTGAGACGAAATCGGGCCCCTGCCGCCCGGGCTCGAAGAAGCGGAACAACGTCGCACCCGCGCTCAGCGCGCCGCGCAGATCGCTGGCATCGGCGCTCAGCTGATAGCTCAGCCGCAGCGCGCGTTCCTCGATGTGATCGCCGCGCCATACATAGCGCAAAGCCTCGAGTTGCTTGAGCGCGGCCGCGGGCTGAATCGAACGATTGGCGACCTTCGCCTCGATCTGGCTCAGCCGTGCGTCCATGCGCTCGGCCATCGAGCCGCTCTGTTCGACGCGCGCGAAGCGCAGCCGTGCCTCCGCCAGTTGTCCCAGCGCGAGGCTCGCGCGACCGCGATAGAGGTTGGCACCGGGATCGCGATCAGGCAGTCGCGTCAGCCACTTGGCCGCAAGCTCGGGGCGGCCATTCTCGACCGCGGCACGCGCCATCGCGATGATGAAGGGGCGACGGTCGGCGCCCTTGCGCGCATTCACCGCGGGCAGCGCGCAATTGAAATGCGTCAGCGCCTGCTCGGCAAAGCCCGTCTGCGCAAGCGTCAGCATGCGCCACGCGCACGCCTCGGCATTGTTGACGAAACCCGGTCCCGACAGCTCGGCGAAGCCGTCCGCCGGGCGCGCCATCAATGCGAGCGCAGCACCACGCGCCAGCCGGAAACCGTCGACCATCAACAGATCGGGATCGTCCTGCCGCATCACCTCGAGCACGCCCCAGGCTTCGGGCCCGCGCCCGCGCCCGATCAGGCTACGCGCATAGTCCCAGCGCGCATGTTGCTTGCGCACGCCCTTTGCCCGCGCCAGCGCCTTCCACGCGGCGTCGTCGGGGATGACGCGCCAGGCCGAGGGCATGTTCAACTCGGCCTGCTGCGCAAGCGCCGCGGCGAAGCCAGGCAGACGCACCGAAGGCGGCGGGGGAGCCGTGACCACTGCGGACGAAACCGACGCAGTCGTATTGGTTTCGGATGCGCCGGGCGCATCGGATACCGCGGGAGCTGCGATGGCAGCAGCTCCGGCAAGCAGGATCGGAAGCTTCATCAGCGCGGTACCTCGAACAGCCCCAAGACGGTGATCAGCGCCCCGCCCATTCCGCAGCCCACAAGGAAGAGAATCGACAGTGCCAGCATCGAAAAGCTCTTGGGCGGCTCCGCCTCGACGACCGCCGGGGATGCCGGGGCAATGCGCGCGGCCCCGGTCTCCGGGTCCAGCGCTTCAAGGTCCCCCCTTCGTCTTTGCGGGGTTTCGGGCGGCTGATTGGAGTTGAAGACCCGCACTCTTCCGGGTCGCTGGTCGCGGCTCATTCTGGGTGCACCCCGCTAACTGGATTTTCATTCTATTATAGGAAGGAAAAGCGCTGCCGAGCGGTTCGCCCTGGCAATCGCGCGCATCGGCGCAGTTTTGGAGGAATGTAATGCGTAGCAGTTTGATCGCCGCGGCTTCGTCGCTGTCGGTACTGGCGATCAGCCCTTCGGCGGGCGCGGCAGAGTCGCTGACGCTGCTGCGCGACACGCCCCATTTCGTCGAGCTCGACCGGATCGCGACGCCGATCTTCGGGGCCAGCCGGATCGAGGGTGAATTTGACCTTTCAGTGGTGATCGAGGCGACCAGCGCCACATCCGCCGAAGCGATACGCCAGCGCATGCCCGATATGCGCGCCGCATCCCTCGCCGCCTCGCTCGAATTCGCACGGCTTCACGCCTCGGGATTTGCAGCGGTGAATGCCGAACAGTTGAGCGCGGATCTGACTGCTGCGCTGAAGCCCGTCCATCCGGGCGTGTCGCGCGTGCTGATCGTCAAGGTCTCTGCGCTTCCGGCCTGACGACATAAACCCGCCGCCCGAATGGCAGCGGGCTTTCTCCCATCCTATCTTGCGGCGGCGCGCGTACCTTCGGTGACCGGTGCCCTAGCCTGCTTTGCCGGAACCGGTTGCGGTCGCTGCGTCTGCGCCGCGCGGGCGGGCGCTGCCCCCGGTTGGGGCCTGCTCACCTTTTTGCCCGCCAATGCCATGCTAAGCTGGACCGCGGCCCCCGGGCTCATGCTCGACATGATGAGCGCGGTGGAGCGCTCACGCATCCGTTTCGCAACCTCGGTCTGGACCTCGATATCAAGCCGCTCGAAGATCAGCGCCGCCTTGGCGGGCTTCATCGTCTGATAGATCCGCGCAAGTTCTTCATAAGGCTCGGAAGCAGCGGCAGCCGCCGCATCCGCCGCCGCAGACGCGCCCGGGCCCTGCGGCGCGCCCTGGCGCGCCTGCATGTCGGCCTTGAGCCGCTCTTCGCTCGCACGCGCGGCCTGTTCGCGCAGATCGAGTGCGCGACGCTGGCGTGCCAGCGCCTGGTCGCGCTCACGCGCGCTTTGCTGGATCGAGGTGCCCATGGGCGTCGCGGGCGCCCGCTCTGGCGGCGCAGCAACCGCCACCGCATTGGCGATCGCCGAAATTCCGGCGGCCCCAGCGGTCAGCATCAGCAGCGAAGGTCGACCAAGCCTGGCGAACAATTCCGACGCCATCGGCAGGCGCTTGTGGAGATCACCCAACAGGGGCTGCGGCGCCGTGCCCATCATGCACGCCCCGCCGGAGCAGCCGCGCGCTGTGCGCCCCGTTTGCGCGGTGTCGTCTTGGCGGCGGGCTTTGCTGCCGCCCTGGCCTCCGCCTTCTGCTCCTCCTTCATGCGTTCACCGGCGTTGGCGGCGGCATCCATGATCCGCTCGGCGACCGCATTGCCGATCCCGACCATGACCGAAAGCTCGTCGCGCAGCGATTCGCCCGAAGCGATCGTCCGCGTCGTGGCGGCGCCGTCGGTGGCGAGGATCGTCTTGAGCTCGGCGAGCACGCCCCGCGCCTGCGCGGTCGCGCGATCGAGCTGCTTGACCGTCTCGCCCAGGTCGCCCGACTTGATGGCGTTGAAGCTCCGCATCATCCGCGCGCACTGAATTAGCACGGCGATACACAGCAGCATCAGGACGAGGTTTGTGAAGGTTGCGAACGTCATTTGGGAAACCCCTTTGAAATGTCGGTTACAAGCCGGATGGCGATGTTGTTGCAGCGCTGCCCGATATGGGCGTGGCCCAGCGGCACGCCGCCGCAATGCACCTCGAGCGGATCATCGGGCCCGCGGTTGAGCGCGATCGTCTGGCCGACCGCCATGTTCATCACGTCATGGACGCGCATGTGCTTCTCGCCCAGCACGACGTCGACGAGCACTTCGGTGTTGAAGATCTCCGACGCCATATGGGCTTCCCACATCCGGTCGCGGCCAAGCTTTTCGCCCATGAAGCGCTGGAGCAGTTTCTCGCGCACCGGCTCGATCGTCGCATAGGGCAGCACGATGGTGAACTTGCCCCCACGCCCCTCCATGTCGACGCGGAAGGTCGCCACCGCGGCGATATTGGTCGGCCCTGCAATCGCAGCGAAGCGCGGGCTGGTTTCGACGCGCTCAAGCGCCATTTCGACAGGCTCGATCGCCTCGAACGCCGTGGCGAAATCATCGAGCGCCAGCTGCACCATCTTGGAGACGAGCATCGTCTCGATAGTGGTGAAGGCGCGGCCGTCGATCCTGAGCGGACTGTTGCCCTTGCGGCCGCCGAGCAGCGCATCGACCACGGCGTAGATCAGGTTGGAATCGACGGTGACCACACCGAAATTCTCCCACTCACGCACCTTGAAGACGCCGAACATGGCGGGCAGCGAAACACGGTTCATGAACTCGCCGAAGCGATGCGAGGTGATCTCTTCCAGGCTCACGTCGATCGCGTCCGAGGTCAGGTTGCGCATGCTCGTTGCGAAGGTCCGCACCATGCGCTCGCAGACGACCTCCAGCATCGGCAGCCGTTCGTGGCTGATGACGTTGGATTCGATGACCGCCTTGAGGCCGCTTTTCTGCGGCGCGGACGCCGCCGCGTCGAAGCCGAACAGCGCGTCGATGCCCGCCTGGTCAAAGGTCGCGTCCGCGCTGGGCGCGAAGGCCGGCGGTTCGGGCAGCTCGAATTCCTCGAAATCGTCGCTCATTGCTGGACAAGGTCCTGGATCAGCACGTCGCGGACCGTCCCCGCGCCGAGCACCTGCGTGGCACGCGCCATCATTTCTTCCTTCACGCGAAACACCGCCGCGGACCCGTTGAGGTCCTCGGGACGCAGTTCGCGCAGGAAGGGCTGCAGCGCATCGAGGATGACGGGCAGCTTTTCCTTGATCTCGTCGGCGTTGCCCGGATCGGCGGCGACGATGATGAAGCGCAGCTTGAGGAAGCGCGCGGCGGTGTCGCTGCTGCGCAGGTTCACGATCAGCGGGGGCACCTCGATATAGGATGCAGACTGCACGCCCGCGCCCGCGGGCTTGTCCTCCCCCTCTCCCCCCATCAGCGCGAAACCTGCGCCCGCGCCGCCGAGCAGCACCACCGCACCGATCGCGGCGATGATCAGCTTGCGCTTCCCGGGCTTGGGAGCATTTGCTTGCTGCGCTGGCGCCTTGTCACTGATTGCATTGGTCGACACGCGTTCACCCCCTTGAGCCCCGACCGTCCCCGGTGAAATGCGGGGCACGCGTCCGTTCTGCCGTTTTCGCCTCTATTATAGGATGAGTGCTGGGCAAATTTTGCCTGGCGCGTGATTTTCGCCGATTTTTCTGAGGTGTGTCGAATGGACGTCTCAACCTATGTGCTGCTGAGCCATGAACAGGCGCTGCGCCGCCGCCTCGACGTGACCGCCAACAACATGGCCAACACCAGCACCGTGGGCTTCAAGCGCGAGCAGCCGCTGTTCCATGAATATGTCGAGCAGACCAAGGAGGCGCCTGTCGAGGACGCCCGCAAGACCTCCTATGTCCTCGACTATGGCGCAGTGCATGACACCGGCCAGGGTGCGTTCCAGGCGACGGGCAACCCGCTCGACGTGATGATCGACGGCCCCGGCTATCTCAACGTGGAGGCGCCCGGCGGCGGTGTCGCCTATACGCGCGCCGGCTTCATCAAGATACTCGAGACGGGCGAGCTCGCCACCTCGGGGGGACAGCGCATCCTGGGCGCCAACGGGCGTCCGATCGCCGTTCCCGCCGACCAGAAGGCCACGGTAACGATCGCCTCGGACGGGACCGTCATGACACGCGATGGCGAAATTGGCCGGATCGCGGTCACCAATTTCGCCAACGAGAATATGGTTTCACCGCGCGGCGACGGCATGATGACGGGCACCGGGGGGGCCGCGCTCACGCGCGCGCAGACCCGGTTGCGCATCGGCGGCGTGGAAGCGTCGAACGTCCAGCCGATCGTCGAGACCACCGCAATGGTCGAGATCCTGCGCGCATATCAGACCAGCCAGCATATGACCGAGAGCCTCAACGACATGCGCAAACGCGCCATCGACCGCCTTGGCCGCGTCAACTGACCTATAAGTATTCCTGTATCCATCTGAAAGGATTGTCATGCGTTCGCTTTCCATCGCCGCGACGGGCATGCTTGCCCAGCAGACCAATGTCGACGTGATCTCGAACAACATCGCCAACATGAACACCACCGCGTTCAAGCGGCAGCGCGCCGAGTTTCAGGATCTGCTCTATCAGCAGGTCTCACGCCCCGGCGCCGCCTCGAGCGCGGACGGGACGCGCATACCCTCGGGGATCCAGATCGGCGCAGGCGTGCGCACGGGCGGCGTCTATCGCATCACCGACCAGGGCGCGATGACCAACACGGGCAACCGCTGGGATGTTGCAGTTGACGGCCCGGGCTATTTCCAGATCACCCTGCCGACGGGCGAGATCGGCTATACGCGCGCGGGATCGTTCCAGCCCTCGGACCAGGGCGAGCTCGTCACCGCCGACGGCTATCGCGTCCAGCCCAATATCACCATTCCGCAGGGCGCGATCGACGTCATTATTTCGAAAACGGGCGAAGTCCAGGTCAAGATGTCCGGCCAGCCCGAACTGCAGACCGTTGGCCAGCTCGAGCTGGCGACCTTCGTCAACGAGGCAGGCCTCGAGGCGATCGGCGGCTCGATGTTCCTCGAGACCGCGGCCTCGGGCCAGCCCACCGTCGCGCTGCCCGCCTCCGAGGGCTTCGGTACCCTGATGCAGGGCTTTCTCGAGGCCTCGAACGTCAATCCCGTCTCCGAGGTGACCGCACTCATCACCGCGCAGCGCGCCTATGAGATGAACAGTCGCGTCGTGAAGACCGCGGATGAAATGCTCGCCACCAGCAGTCAGCTGCGTTGATCCCGATGCGCCTGCTGCTTTTCGTCACGGCGCTCGCGACCGCGGGCACCGCTGGTGCCCAGACCGCGCCCGTGATGGTGGACACGCCCGTGCTCGCGCGCGCTGTCGAAAAGGGCGAGCCGCTATCCGCGGCCGACTTTGCGGTCGAGCCGCGCCCCGTCAGCATTGCGCGCGGTACGATCGCGCCCGCCGCCGCGGCGGGATTGGAGGCCGCGCGGCGGCTTCCCCAAGGATCGCCCGTGCGCAGCACCGATCTCGTCAAGCCGCAGCTCGTGCGCCGCGGCGAGGCGGTGACGATCGCGCTGCGCTCGGGCGCGCTCTCCATCACCACCGCGGGCCGTGCGCTTTCGGGCGGCGGCCAGGGCGATCCGGTCCGTGTCGTCAGCCTGAGCACCAATCGCACGCTCGAAGCGGTCGTCGAGGGTTCGGCGCGCGTTCGCGTGATCGCGCAATAGGAGAATGACCATGAAACGCATCATGACGGTGCTGCTGCTGGCTTCCTGTGTGTCGGGCTGCGGCATTCCGGGTCGGCTCGCCAATGTCGGCCGCGCGCCCAAGATGACACCAATGCAGGATCCCGTGGCCCCGGCGATCGAGCCCTCGCTGGGTAACCAGGCGGCGGCGCATCGCGCGGGCCAGGCCGCGCCCGCCCCCGCGCCCAGCGCCTCGTTGTTCCGTGCCGGCGCCGGCGCCTTCCTGCGCGACCAGCGCGCATCGCGGGTCGGCGACATCGTCACGATCCGGATCAACATCGCCGACCGCGCGGTGGTCGACAATTCGACCACCCGCTCACGCACCGGTTCGGAAAATGCCGGCATTGCCGCGCTGCTCGGCCTGGAATCGCAGATCCCCAAGATTTTGCCCGGCAGTCCCGATCCCGCCAATCTGGTGGACACCAGTTCGGACTCCCAATCGGCGGGTGCAGGCAATACATCCCGCAGCGAGCAGATCAACATGACCGTCGCGGCGCTCGTCACCGACGTGCTGCCCAATGGCAATCTGCTCATCCGCGGGCGCCAGGAGGTGCGCGTCAATTTCGAGCTGCGCGAACTCATCGTCTCGGGTGTCATCCGCCCCGAAGACATCGCGCGCGACAACAGCATCCGCCACAGCCAGATCGCCGAGGCGCGGATCAGCTATGGCGGGCGTGGGCAGCTGACCGACGCGCAGCAGGCGCGCTGGGGCCAGCAGATCTACGACGCGCTCTTCCCCTTCTGAACTGTCGAAATTGCACCGAGAGCGTCGTCGGGTCCGTTCCCGGCGGCGCTTTTGCGTGCCCGGAGCAATGCGATTTAACACACTGTTATCTATAAATAATTTTTGACATCAGTTTGGAAGCACCCGAATTCCTTCCCAGAATGAAAGGCGAGCTGATGCGTTCAGATCGTCGAGGGCCAGCGAAACTGGCTCAGGCCGCAGAAGTCGGCCTCATATCCAGAAGGAATGAACAATGGCGTTTTCGGTTAACACCAACATCGGTGCAATGGCGGCTCTGCAGAGCCTCAATTCGACCAACCGCAGCATGGCGACCACGCAGAGCCGGATCAACACCGGCCTCAACGTCGCCTCGACCAAGGATGACTCGGCCAAGTACACGATCGCTCAGACGCTTCGCGGCGACCTGGGCGACCTGAAGGCGGTCAACTCCTCGCTCAGCAACGCGAAGAGCGTTACTGACGTGGCGGTTGCCGGTGTCGAGCAGATCTCCGACCTCGCGAACCAGATGAAGTCCAAGGCACTCGAAGCGTCTGACGCTGGCCTCGACCAGCCCAGCCGCGACGCGATCGCCAAGGACCTCACGGCTCTCAAGGAGCAGGTGAACACGATCATCACCTCGTCGGACTTCAACGGCACCAACCTGCTGCTCAGCACCGCCACCAGCGGCACCGTCTCGGCGCTGCAGTCGGTCTCGGCCGGCGCGACCCCGCTGACCGTTGCCAACCAGGGCATGGACACGGCGTTCGCGGCCGGCAGCGTCGGCGCTGCTGGTGCTGCGATCAACCTGGCCACCGCGGCTGCCGCGGGCACGCTGGCAACCGACGTCGAGACTTTCGCCACGGCCGTAAAGACCAGCCTCAGCACGCTGGGTTCGGCTTCGCGCAAGATTGACGGCCAGCTGCAGTTCAGCAGCAAGCTGTCGGACGTGGTCGAGAGCGGTATCGGTAACCTCGTCGACGCCGATCTGGCGAAGGAATCGGCGAAGCTTCAGGCCCTGCAGGTCCAGCAGCAGCTGGGTGTCCAGGCTCTGTCGATCGCCAACCAGGCGCCGCAGACGATCCTGTCGCTCTTCCGTTAAGGAAGGCGGCGCCCTGCTCTCCCGACAGGGTGGATCGCATTCAGGCCGGGATGGTTCGCCATCCCGGCCCTTTCTTTGTCGGGACAACAAGCCTTCGCCCTGCAACGTCGAAAGGCCGCCATCTCCGCGGATTCGTTTCGTACAACGGGCCTACGGAAAACTCCTTAGTTGGAGATTGCGCCGCCGTGACTCAAACCGGTCAACGATGTTGTGGAGGAAATGCCGCGCCATCCATCTGACGGGGGAAGGATGAGACCAGAATTTGTTGAGTTTGCAGATGAGGTCTTAGATGGATGTGCGCGTTGGTTCCGCCGCAGATGACGCGGCCGGAGAGGGCATCGAAACCAGGTCGGAATATGTTTTCACGCTGAAACTGGCCGTCGAGGACGCGACCGCGCTCTGGAGCATGGCCGCCGACCGATGCGTCGGCCTGACATCTGACGAGATCTCGGATACCATTGGTCCGCGCGAAGATCCCTCGATCGAGGACTGTCTCGCGATGGTCACGGTGCCCGACGCCATCGCAGGTTGCCGGATGATCGACGTCGGTCTCCGCAAGAGCCTTCGGTCCGAGGTGGGACCCATCGCGCGCACGGGCGATCGCATCACCCACAGCCTGCCGTTTTCGCTTCACCTCGACGCACAGCATCTCGGCGGTGCGTCCGGGCTTTCAGGCGATGACACCCAAACGGGCCTTGTCTGGCGAAGCTGACCGCTGTCCGCCAAAACCGGAACCCCGCGCCGGCTGACGCCGACGCGGGGCAAAAAAGCGTAACGGGACAGGCTGGTCAGGAAACGGCGGAGATCGCCACAAGCCCGCTCAGCGGCATGCGGATGCCGTTGACGCCAAGCATCACGTTGGAGCCGTCGGTGACCACGTCCTTGACGGTCGCGACCGAGTTGATCGTGACGGGGATGGCCTTGCCATCGGCGTCGAGCGCGGTCATCGACAAGGTATAGGCGCCCTCCGCAGCACGCGTCCCGTCCTTCTTGGTCCCGTCCCAGGAATATTTACCCTGTGCCTTCGGATCGATCTTGGTTTCGCTGACGACATTGCCGTTCGCGTCCTTCACCGTCGCGACGATCGACTTGGGTTCGCGCGCCGCAAAATAGGTCCATTTCGCAGGATCCGTGCCGAGCCCTGCGACCGGGGAATCGAAGCGCGCCTCGCGACCTATGAAGTTCGATGCCTGCGCCATGTCCTGCGAGGCGATCCGCGCCAGAATATCCTCGAGCTTGGCGGTCTGCTGGATCGACTGCTCGACCTGCGAATATTGCACGAGCTGCTGGGTATATTCGGACGAGTCCATTGGATCGAGCGGATCCTGGTTCTGCATCTGCGCGGTCAGCAGCTTGAGGAACATGTTGAAATCGGCCGCGATCGTCGTCTTGGGCGGCGGGGCCGCGGCATTGGCGCCCTGCGCGCCCTCGGTGCCGGTAATCGTCGTCATGATATCGAATCCTTATGCCATCAGGTCCACGCGGCCGCTCGTGCGGAGCGACTGGTAGGCGGGTTCGTCGGCAGCGCCATCGCGGCCATTCTGCGCAAGGCCGCCCTGTCCGCCGCGCGCATCGCCGCCTTGCTGGCCGCGGTGCCCCGACTGGCCCGCCTCGCCGCCGCGGCTGTCGAAGCGGAAGGACTGCGGATCGGCGCGCACGCCAGCATCGGCGAGCGCGCGTGATAGATCGCCCGCTTCGCGCCGCAGCATGTCGAGCGCCACGGGGCTATCCGCCACCATGACCGCGCGAAGGCTGCCCTCGCGATCGAACGACAGGCGGACGTCGATCCGCCCCATTTCGGCGGGATCGAGGCGAATGAGCACCTCTTCCTTACCCGCTGCAACCTGCCGCGCGATCTCCACGCCCATGTCACGCCCGATCTGGCCGGGTTGCGCTGTGATCACGGGCTGATGCGGTACATGCGGCGCCGCGGCTGGATACGGTTGTTCCACGGGCCGGGCTGCTTGGCTGGCCAGTGTCTGACTGAAAAGCGACGAGGGAAGCGCCTGCGACGGCCGCTCGCCGCCCATCGGTCCGGTGGCATCGGCGGCGTCGTGGGTGGCGGCCGCAACGGCGACTTCGGTTTTGGGCGCAGCCGGCTGCTCCGCGCCGTCGCTATCAACAGACGGCATGACCGCTTGGTCGAGCGGTGCGGGCGATGCTGCCATTGGCGTCGCCACCGGAGCAATCTGGGGCATAATCGCGTCCGGCCCGGCCTGGGCCGGACGCGCAGCTTCCGGGAGTGTTGGGACCGGAAGTTCGACATTCTGTTCTTCGCTGCCCGTACCGGGTGCGGGCGGCTGTTGCGACGCTTCCTCAGGCAGCGGCTTGATCGGCGCGGCGACAAGGTTGAGCGCAAGCTGATCTTCGCCCGTCGCGGGTGCGGGCATGCCGAGCTGTGTGGGCTTTGAGCCATGGCCCGAATCCGGATGCTCCGCCGGCGTCGGCATCTTGCCCTGCTCCGCGGGCAGGTCCGCGCGCGGACCACTTTCGAACAACGGCTGCGCTGCCGCGTCTGGCGCGCCATCCGGGGCTGGCGGCGTGGGCATTGCGGGAAGGGCCGCCGCCTCTGCAGCCAGCGCGGCCGTTTGGGGCGTGGCCACGGGCTGAGCTTGCAGCACCATTTCGCCTTCGGGCATCGCCGGTGCGCCGAGTCCGCTCGCCGCTGTCGCCAGCAGCGGTGCGGGCGCGCCCTGTCCGATCCCGCTTTCGGAAGCCCTCATCGTCGCGAAATCCGCGACCGCGCCATCGAGCAGGTCGCCGAAACCCGGCAAGGCCGTGGCCATCGGCATATCGGTCGGGCGCTGTGGCGCCGCAAAGGTCGGGATCATCGAGATGTTCATCAACCGGTTCTTTCCCCTCGACGCAGCGCGCCCTTTTCAATGTCATTATAGGACGAATGATCGCCGGGTGGCGTGATCAGCCGATTGTTCCGAGCGTCCGGATGCGCGCACGCGCATGAATCTCGTTCTGCGACAGCACCACCGTGGCGGGCCGGACGCGTTCGATGATCGAACGGACGAACGGCCGGATCGCCGGGCTCGTCAGCATGCAGGGAATCTCGCCCTCCGACGCCAGCTTGTCATATGTCTCGCGGACCGCGGCGATGAAGCCCTGCAGGCTCGACGGCGCCATGGCGAGGTGGCGGTCGTCGCCCTGCCCCATGATGCTCTCGGCGAACTCATTGTCCCAGCGCGGTGCCAGCGTGACGATCGGGATTGCGCCATCGTGCTGCTGCTGCGCCGATATCTGCCGGGCGAGCCGGCTGCGGACATGCTCGGTCATCTGCGTGAGGTTCTGGGTGAAGGCCGATGCCTCGGCGATGCCCTCGAGGATCGTCGGGACGTCGCGGATCGACACACCCTCGGTCAGCAGATTCTGCAGGATGCGCTGCACGCCGGAAATCGAGATCTTGGACGGGATGATGTCGCCGACGAGCTTTTCCGATTCCTTGTGCACTTCGGTCAGCAGCTTCTGCGTCTCGCTGTACGACAGAAGATCGGCAATATTGTCCTTCACGATCTCGGTGAGATGCGTGGTGATCACGGTGCCGCAATCGACCACGGTGAGCCCGCGGAACCCCGCCTCGTCGCGCAGGTCTCGATCGATCCACAGCGCGGGGAGGTTGAACACGGGCTCGCGCGTCTCTTCGCCGACCAGCCCGACATTGCCGCCCGCGGGATTGATGACGAGCAGCTTGTCGAGCCGGATCTCGCCGCGCGCGGTCTCGGTTTCCTTGACATAGACGACATATTCGTTGGCCTTGAGCGCCATGTTGTCGAGGATGCGCACCGCGGGCAGCACGAAGCCGAAGTCGATCGCCATCTGGCGGCGGAGCGCACGCACCTGGTCGTCGAGCCGCGGATCCGAACTCGTGTCATTGATCAACGGAAGCAGTGCATAGCCAAGCTCGATGCGGACCGCGTCGATCGACAGCGTGCGCGCGATCGGTTCCTCGGCCGGCCCCGCCTGCTGCTGCGCGATCGCCTCTTCGAGCCGCGCCTTCGCCTCCTCGGCCTCGGCGTTTTGCGACATCTTCCATGCCAGCCAGGCGCAGGCGCCGCCGAGTATCGCAAAGGGAAGGAAGGGCAGCCCCGGCACCAGCGCGAGCGCGATCAACAGGAATGCGACGATGCCGAAGGCCTTGGGATAGCGCCCGAGCTGCTCGCCGAGCGCCGCCCCGGTCTTGCCGGCAACGCCACCCTTGGAGACGAGCAGGCCCGCCGCGGTCGAGACGATCAGCGCGGGAATCTGGCTTACCAGCCCCTCCCCCACCGTCAGCATCGTATAGGTGTGGAACGCATCGCCAAAGGGCACGCCGTGGATGACGACCCCGACGATCAGCCCGACGACGATGTTGATGCCGGTGATCAGCAGCGCGGCGATCGCGTCGCCCTTCACGAATTTGGAGGCACCATCCATCGCGCCATAAAAGCCGCTTTCAGCCTCGATCTCGCTGCGACGCGCGCGCGCCTCGACCTCGGTGATCATCCCCGCCGAAAGATCGGCGTCGATCGCCATCTGCTTGCCCGGCATCGCGTCGAGGCTGAAACGCGCGCCGACCTCGGCGATACGCCCCGCGCCCTTGGTGATGACCACGAAGTTGATGACGATCAGGATCATGAAGACGGTGAGGCCGATCACGGTCTCGCCGCCGATCAGGAATTCGCCGAACGCCGCGATCACGCCACCCGCCGCATGATGCCCCTCATGCCCATGCCCCAGGATCAGCCGCGTCGAGGCGAGGTTGAGGCCGAGCCGCAGCATCGTCACGATCAGCAGGATCGTCGGAAAACTCGAAAGCTGGAGCGGCTTGTCGATGAACAGCGCGGTCATCAGGATCAGCACCGAAGCGGTGATCGACAAGGCAAGGCCGAGATCGAGCAACCAGCCCGGCATCGGCAGGATGAGCATCGCGATGATCGCGATCACACTCATCGCGAGCGCGAGGTCCCGCCCCGGCCCGAGCCTCTTCAGCAACTGGTCTAGCTGGGTTGGCATGGATTGCTCCGAATGTCTTCGGTTACAGTGCGGGCGAGACGGGGATGCCGTCCTCGATGAAGCTCCGCAGCTTGTTGCGCATCGTACGCACGGAGATGCCGAGCATGATCGAGGCCGATGTCCGGTTGCCCCGGCAATGGGCGAGTGTCTGGAGGATCAGCGCGCGCTCGACATCGGCGACGGTGCGCCCCACCAGTCCTTCAATCAGCCCGTCCAGTTGGGGGGCCGGCATGAGATCGCCCCGCAACCGCGCAAGGACCTCGGGGATGTTGATCGGGTCATGGAGGGACATCGCCGTCAACGATCCTGCCGCACGATTTCGGTGAGCGTGACGCCCAGCGCGCTGTCGATCAGCACGACCTCGCCGCGCGCGATCAGCCGGTTGTTCACGAAGATGTCGACGGGCTCGCCCACACGACGGTCGAGTTCGACGACATGGCCGGGCTTGAGCTTGAGCAGCTCCCCGATATCCATGCGCGACCGGCCGAGCACCGCCTGCACCTTGACGGGCACGTCGAAAACGGCGTTCAGATCGTCGGCGGTCGGCGGCGCCGACGGGCGATCGGACGTCCAGTTCGGCGTTTCGTTGAAATCCTCGGCATCGGAGTTCTCCGACGCAAAGTGCGTGGGCGCGAGCTGGCGCGGTTCGGCATCATTTGTCATCATGTCTTCTCTCATGCGTTCATCCATTGGCGGATCACCGAGGCGGACTCGGCGGGGCTGGTGGCAATCGCGTCACCGATGCGCTTGAGCGCGGACAGCTTGATGCGACCATCGACCTGGGCCAGCGCGATCTCCTGATCGAGCAGCGGGACGTCGCCTTCGCGCATCGCCTCGAGCTGCTTCATCGCCTCCTCGTCGCCATCGGCCGCGCGCTGGGCGAGCGACAGCATCTCGAGATCCTCGGCACTGGTGGCCGTGATCAGTTCGCCACCCTCAACCATGGGTTCGGGCAGCGCAGGCTTGGGACGCAGCATCCGCACCGCGAACAGTACGACACCGGCAAGCACGAGCAGCTTGAGCATGTCGAACAGCTGATCGGTGGTCAGGCCGAAGGGCAGCGCGCTGTCGCTGGTTGCGGCGTCGTCGGAAGCGGCGAAGGCCATGCTTTCGACGACCACGCTGTCGCCGCGTTCGGCGTCGAAGCCCACCGCATTTTCGACAAGGCGCGTCAGACGCTGGATCTGCGGCTGGGGCAATCCCTTTGCGCCGCCATCGACCATGACAGCGACGGTGAGCCGGTTGATCTTGCCCGGCGTCTGGACGCTGACGGTCTTCTTGCTGCTGTTCTGGAAAGTGATGTCTTCCGAGGATTCGTTGCGCGCGGAACGGCGCGTATCCCCGCCGATACCATTGATCGCGCGCTCATTCTCGGGAAGCTGCGCGCCGACGGTGACGCCGTCCGCGCCTGCGGCATTCTCGTCGCTCTGGTCGCTAGACTCGACCGTCACCTGATGCTGGATCACCTGCGTGTCGGGGTCGAAGACCTCGGCCTCTTCGCGCGTCTGGTCGCGATCAAGCACCGCCGACACCTCCGCGCGGACCTTGCCCGCGCCGACGATCGGCTCGACCAGCGCTTCGATCTGCTGGCGCAGCCGCCCCTCGACCGCCGCCTGGCGTTCCTCGATCTCCGACGAAACCGCACCGCCACCCTCGCCCGCACGCGCCAGCAATGCGCCCGACTGGTCGACGATCGACACGCTTTCGGGCGAGAGTTCGGGCACTGAGGACGACACCAGATAACGGATCGCCTGCACCGTCTCACCGGTCAGCCGGCCATTGGTCTTGACCGTCACCGCGGCGGTTGCCTTGCGCGGTTCCGCGGCAAACATCGCCCGCTCGGGCATAACGATATGGACGCGCGCTCTGGATACGCGCTCGAGGCTCTCGATCGAACGGGACAACTCGCCTTCGATCGCGCGCGTTTCGTTCATCTTCGCGCGGGACGAGGATATGCCGAAGGGCTCCTCGGCATCGAGCACATCATAGCCGATCTTGCCGCCCAGACGCTCCGACGCCATCGCCATGCGCAGTTCCGCCAGCTTTTCGGTTGGCGCCATGATCGAGGTGCCATCGCTCGAAAGCTGGAAGGGTACGCCCTGCGCGCTCAGCTTCTCGGTGATCGACTGCGCCTGCGCTGGATCGAGCTCGGTGTAGAGAAATCCCATCTCAGATGATGGGCTTCTGAGCGCGAGTACGCCGATCCCGACGAGCAGGGCCAGCGCGACGCCGCCCATGATCATCAGTCGGCGCGGCCCGAGCTGCGTCATCAAATTCCGCAATCCGTTCAAGGCAAGCCTCGTGAACCTGACAACAAGGGCCCCCTGCCCTTGCTGTTTCATTATAGGATGATCGGGCTAGGCAACTCTTGCCGGGTCGAAGTTTTTATGCGTCGCGTACGTCGCGAAGGAGCGCGCCAAGTTCGGCAAGCACCGCAGAGCGGCGCGCGGCGGCGTCGACGGCCAGGCCGCCTTCGTCCCAGAAGATCACGGCATCGCCGACCGCGACCGCCTCGTCGGCGACAACGGTCATGTGCAATGTGCGCCGTTCCTGCCGCGCGCGTGCCGCAACCAGCCGTTCGATATCGCCCGCCAATGCGGGGTTGGCGCGTATGCTGAGCCGGGCGCCGCGCCCGACCTGATCGAGAACCCGGCCGAGCGCCTCGTCGATCGCGCGCCCCGGCGCCTTGTCGACCGCGAATCCGGCGAGCACATCCGCTGCGGCAAGCGCGATCTCGGCGGCATCGCGCACCATCGAGTCCGCGTTTGCCGAAAGACGCGCATCGATATCGTCGAGCGAGGCGTGCAGCGCATCGGCCGCCGCAAGCAATGCCGCGTCGCGCTCGCTTCGCGCCTGCACCAGCCCCGCCTCGAAGCCATCGGCACGCGCCCTGGCGAGCTCTGCCTGTTGTGTCGCGGACAGCTGGTCCAGCTCGGTCTGCAATGCCGTGATCTGCTTGAGCAGTTCGGCATTGTTCGCGGCGACCGGCTCGCTCGATGCGAACCGGAAAACGCGATCGAACCCGAATGGCTTTACGTGGATGGCGGCCTCCATCATCGACCTTTCAATTCCGGCGGCGCATTGCCGCCTAGAGTCAATATTTTGGTCACTTCCCGATCGAAAAACCGGTTCCCACTTTTTCGGGAAGTGCCCTAGTAAATCATCGCATCATCGCTCTTTGGATCGACGAGCATGATCTCGCCGCGATCGCCGAGCGACTTGGCGAGACGCACAAGATTGGTCTGCGCCTCTTCGCACTCGCGCGCGCGCACCGGCCCCATCGCCGCCATGTCGTCGCGCATCAGCTTGGCGGCACGCTCGGTCATCCCTGCGAAGAAGATCTGCTTCATCTCCTCGGGGGCGCCCTTGAGCGCCAGTGCGAGTTCGCGCTTGTTGCAGTTTCGGACGATCGTCTGGATCGCGACAGGCAGCAGGTTGGCCAGATCCTCGAAGGTAAACATCAGCGCGCGGATCCGCTCGGCCGATTCCGGCGCGCGCACATCAAGAGCGGTCAGCATCGCCTCCTCGGTCGACCGGTCGAGCGCGTTGAAGACCTCGGCCATCGCCTCGTGCGGATCGCGGCGCTGCGCACGCGCAAGGTTGGTCATGAACTCGCTCTTCAGCGTCTGCTCGACCTGCAGGATCACGTCCTTCTGCACCGTGTCCATGCGCAGCATCCGCATCACGACATCGGTCGCGAGTTCCTGCGGCAGTTCGGCGAGCACGCGCGCGGCATGGTCCGAACGCAGCTTGTGCAGGATCACCGCCACGGTCTGGGGATATTCGTTCTTGAGATAGCCCGCGAGCACGCTCTCGCTGACATTGGAGAGCTTGTCCCACATGGTCCGGCCCGAAGGACCGCGGATATCCTCCATGATCTCCTTGACGCGATCGGCCGGCAATATGCCCTCGAGCAGCCTCTCGGTCGTTTCGAACGAGCCGTGGAGCGACGACATGCTCGATACCTCGCCCGAGAACTGGATGAGCAGATGCTCGACCACGGTCGCGGAAATGCGCCCGAGACCGGCAATACACGACGACAGTTCCTTGATCTCGTCGGTGGAGAGCTGGTCCCAGATCGGCGCACCGTGCTCGCGTCCCAGCGCGAGCATCAGCGCCGCGGCGCGCTGCACCCCCGAATATTTCTTCAGTTCCGGCGGCTCGCCCACCGGCGTCATTACGCTCATGCACCGTTCCCCAAAATATTAGCGCATTCGGGCCCGTGGGGGCCGCATTCCCTCTATCTTATAGGAGAAGACCGGGCGGACCGGCGCGTGGAGGCGAGTTTGGTGACAAATTTATCGACCGGCCTGATCGGCCTGAGCATGTTGTCGGGCAGCAACAGCTATCTTGGCCTTTTCTCGAGCGCCAACCTCGACAGCGCCGCGGTCATCCTGGCCAAGAAGGCCTTTACGACGCCGCCCACCACCCCGCCCTGGCAACAGCCGCCGCCACGCGCGCCCATGTCGTCACAGATCGCGGCGATCAAGAACATGCGCTCGATCATAGACAAGCAGCAAAGCCAGTCGCTGGAATCGCTGAACGATGTGCAGACCGCGTTCACCGCATACAAGGCGCTCGACCGGCTGCGGCTGCTTGCCGACAGCGCCGCCAAGTCGGGCACCTCAGCCGCCGAGCGCAAATCGCTGGAGGCCGCGTTCGCCAAGGGCATGGCGGACCTGCAGGGCTATCTGGGCCAGGCGGACGGCGACCTGCTCAATCTCGCCTTTGGCCAACCGTCGCGCGGCGTGAAGTCCGTACCGCTCAATCCCGCCGACAATGGCACGACCATCGGCAAGGGCGTATTGCAGACGCGTGGCAACGCAATTCCGGGCCTGACGGGCAACGAGGTCTTCAAGATCGACCTGGCGCGCAATGGCGGCGTTTCGGACAGCATCACCGTTGATCTGTCGACCACGCCCCAGCCGCCCACGCTCGATTCGGTCGCGGCGGCGATCAACAGCGCGATCGCCGCGGTGCCGATGCGCGATGCCAACGGCGATCCGGTGACCGACGGCAGCGGCAACCCGATACCGCGCTGGCAGTCGCGCGTCTCGGTGGAAAAGAACGGCGACAGCTGGGGCTTCGTCATCAGCACGCCGGGAAGCGAACGCCTCTCGATGGACCAGGTCGGCGCGAAGGATGCCCTGATGGTCGTGAGCGGTCTCACCGGCCTCGATGCGCCGACCTCGGCGCAGATGTTCCGCATCGACGACCCTGCGGGCGGCAGCACGCGCGTGACGCTGAGCACGATCAACGCCATCGACCGCGCCGCGACCGAGAAGGCGGGGCAGGCCAAACCCGGCGGCAAGGACAGCAAGGGGACTCCCCCGACAGTATTTGCCGCCACCAACGCCCGCGCGATCGCGACCGACGCGCAGGGGTTCAGCTATGTCGTCGGCACCACCGCGGGCGATCTGGGCACTAATCTCTCCGACGGCGGCAACGACCTTTTTCTCACCAAGGTCGACAGCGAGGGCCGGGTCGTCTGGCAGCGCACGCTGGGCGTGGCGGGTGAGGCGGAGGGTGCCGCGGTCAGCATCGCCCCCAATGGCGAGGTCGTCGTCGCGGGCACGGTAAAGGGCCCGTTCAACGGTAGCCTCGGCAGCGACAAGGACATGCTGGTCGCGCGCTTCGACGCCGATGGCGATGAAATGTTCGCGACCACGGTACGCGGCCTTGGCGACGACACCGCGACCGCCGTGACCGTCGGCAGTGACGGCGCGATCTATGTCGGCGGCAAATCGGCGAGCGGCGGGGGCGACGCGTTCGTCGCGCGGCTCGACACCACCGGCAAGCTGCAGCAGCGCCGTGCGATCGACAGCGGGGGCGCGGACGGCGTGACCGCGCTCGCGGTCGACGGATCGGGCGAACTGCTCGCGCTTACCAAGGAGAACGGTACCGCCAAATTGCGCCGGCTCGACAGCGGCGCGCTTGCCACCGACCTTGGCCAGCTGAGCCTCGGCAATGCGGATGCCCGCGCGATCGCGGTATCCGCCTCGGGCGAAATCGCGGTCGTCGGCGCGACCACGACCGCGCTGGGCGGAACCCAGGTCAATGCAATCAGCGGCGGGCGCGACGGCTTCGTCACACGTATCGACGCGGGGCTTTCGGGCATGAGCACGACCTATGTCGGATCGGCCGACGACGACCAGCTCGACAGCGTCACCTTCATGAACGGCGAGCTCTATGTCGGCGGCCGTACGACGGGCGCGCTCGACGGCGCGCGGACGGGCGCGGTCGACGGCTTTGTCGGCCGAATCGACACCGCGACCGGCGCGATCGAGGATATCAACCAGTTCGGCCGCGCTTCGCACCGCGCCGAACCGGTGCGGATCGCGGCGGCGAGCGGGGGAAGCACCGCGCTCGGCGCGCTCGGTCTCCACCGCGGGCAGATCAATGCGAACAGTTCGGTCAGCCTTGCCGCGCAGACGACGCTGCGCGCGGGTGACGAATTCAGCATCCGGATCGGCGACGGCAAGGAAAAGAAGATCACGATCGCCGCCGACGACACGCTCGCCACGCTCGCCGAGAAGATTCGCAAGATCGCCGGCAAGAACGTGACGGTCACCGCGCCCAAGGTCGACGGCAAGGTGACGCTGCAGATCACGGCCAGGCAGGGCTATCCGGTCGAACTCATTGCCGGCGCCAAGGGCAAGGATGCGCTGGGCAAGCTCGGACTTACCGCCACCAAGCTAAATGTCCCGCCGCTCCCCGGCCCCGACGATCCCAAGGTCCGTCCCGGCGGCAATTACGGGCTCGGGCTTTCGACCGCGCTCAACCTGAACAGCGCCCCCGACGCCGCGGCCGCGCTGGGCAAGATCAAGGAGGCGCTCTCGATGACCCAGACCGCGTACCGATCGCTCTATTGGGACCCGACCAAGGAAGCGCTCGTCAACGGGACGGTCGGCGGCAAGGGATCGCCTTATCAGCAGGCCCAGCTCGCCAATTATCAGGCCGCGCTCGACCGCCTCGGCGGCGCGTAAGGAGATACAAGATGACGACGACCACCCCTCTGATGCAGGGCATCCACCTGCAGATGAAGCATCTGGCGCAGCGCCAGCGCGTCATCGCCGAGAACATCGCCAATGGCGAGACGCCGAAATTCAAGGCGAAAGAGGTTGAGGCCCCCGATTTCTCCGCCTTGCTTGAGGCCCAGGCCACCCGTGAGGGCAAGCCCCGTGTCGGCCGGCCGCGCATCCAAATTACCAGCGGCATGGCCGCGCTCGGCGCAACGCCGCCACAAGGGGGCAGCGGCATCGTCCTCGACAACGACACCAGCGAGACCAAGCCCGACGGCAACAATGTCACGATCGAGGACCAGTTGCTCAAGATGGGCCAGGTCCAGGCGGATTTCGCGGCGATGACCAACCTCTATCGCAAGCAGCACGCGCTGCTGAAGACCGCGATCGGGCGCGGGGTCTAAGCGTCAGAGTCCCGCGACGTCGCCGAGCGCCGCCGCGAAGCGGTCGCAGTCACGCTCGGCAAGCCCCGCGATGTTGATGCGGCCGGTGCCTGCCATATAGACGCCGTGGCGCTCGCGCAGCGCCGCAATCGCCGCAGGCGAGAGCGGCAGCGTGCCGAACATGCCGCGCTGCCCGCCAAGCGGCGCGAGGTCGACGTCACCCGCCCTGCCACACGCCGCGAGGCGTTGGCGAATCTGCCCCAGCCGCGCCTGCATGTGCTGAAGCTCGGCGTGCCACTGCGCCTTGAGTGCGGTGTCGGTCAGGATGATCCGCGCCACCGCCGCGCCGTGATCGGGCGGCATCGACCAATTGTTGCGCGCGATCGTCGCGAGGTTGGACCCCGTGACCTCGGCTCCGGCTGCATCGGCCGCGATCGCGAAGACCGCGCCGGTGCGCTCCCGATAGACGCCGAAATTCTTGTCGCAGCTATAGGCGACCAGCGCCTCGGGCACCGCCGCCAGCAGATGACGCGCACCCGCCGCGTCCGCGTCGAGGCTCTCCCCCAGCCCGTGATAGGCAAGGTCGACCAGCGGCACGCCGCCATTGGCGGACAGGATCCCGGCCAACGCCTGCCAATGCTCGAACCCGAGATCCGCGCCCGTCGGATTGTGGCAGCAGCCATGAAGCAGGAAGATGTCGCCCTTCCCCGCCTCGCGCGCAGCCGACAGCAGCGCATCGGCGTTGAGCGCCTGGCGCTTCACGTCGAAATGCTCGTAGCTGCGCACCCTGGCGCCGAGCCCGTTCAGGATCGACATATGGACGGGCCAGGTCGGCGTGCCGACCCAGAAGGTCGTCTCGGGCAGGTTGCGCACGACGAGTTCGATCGCGAGCCGGAGCGCACCCGTGCCGCCGGGCGTCTGCAGCCCCGCGACGCGATCGGCCGCAACCGCACCGTCCAGCGCCAGCTCGCGTACGGCTGCAACGAAGCCGACATCGCCCTCGGGCCCCAGATAGGCCTTGCTGTTCTGCTCCTCAATCAGCTTGCGCTCGGCCGCCTTGACCGCCGCGAAAACGGGCGTGCCGCCGGTCTCGTCGCGATAGACGCCAACCCCGAGATCGATTTTGGTCGCGCGCGGATCGGCATTGTAGAGCTTGATCAGCGACAACAGGGAGTCGGCGGGCTGCGGCTTCAACTGTTCGAACATCGATGCGCTTTCCTGACGGTGCATGGAGCGGGTCGCGCAACCCGTTGCCGCGATGGGCGGCCTCGCGCAAGGGCCAATGGCGAAGCGGCGGCCCTATCGCTCCCAAATCATGCGCTTCATCGCGATCTTTGGCGGTATCGCCACGCCCGATGGAACCCGATCGCCGCCGCGGCATTTTTGCGCCTGCCGGGGGCGCTGCGTCCCCGCGCCCGTTTGAGGAGTGTTTGATGTCGTTGCGTATTCGCGTTCTTGGCTATGGGGCAGCGATCGCCCTTCCCCTGGCGGCCGCCACGGCGCAGCAACCCGCCCCCCCGACCACCGACAAGTCGGTGCCGGCCTACGCGCTGAGCCCGGGTGAGGCGCTCAGGATCACCACCTTTGGCGAGCCGACGCTGACCGGCGAATTCGCGATCGGTGCCGATGGCAGCCTCTCCTTCCCGCTGATCGGTGCGATACCCGCCGCGGGCAGCACCGCGCAGCAGCTCGAAACGGCGATCCAGACCAGGCTTTCCGACGGCTTTCTGGTCAACCCGCGCGTGACCGTTGAGGTGAAGGCCTACAAGCCCGTTTATGTCCTGGGCGAGGTCAACAAGCCCGGCGAATATACCTATGTCCCCGGCATGACCGCGCTCGCCGTCATCGCCAAGGCCGAGGGCTTCACCTATCGCGCGCAGCAGAAGAAGCTCTTCCTCAAGCGCGCGGGCGAAAGCGCCGAGCGCGAACTCAGGCTCAACGGATCGGTGCCCGTAATGCCCGGCGACACGATCCGCATCGCCGAGCGCTACTTCTAGGCCGAGGCCGGGCGAAAGCCCTTGCTGATATCGGGATCGACGCGGCGGTTGATGTAGCCTTCCGAGCCGTTGGTTGAGAGCAGCTTGGCGGGGATCCCGCCGACGACGCCATCGTCGGGCACGTCCTTGGTCACCACCGCATTGGCGCCGACCGCCGACCGGTCGCCCAGATGGATGCGCCCGATCACCTTGCACCCCGCGGCGAGGAAGACCTCGTCGCCCAGTATCGGCGATCCCGCTTTGGGGCCCCGGTTCATCTGCCCGAGCATCGCGCCATGCGTGATATTGCAATTGGCGCCGATCACCGCGTCGCCATTGACCATGATGTTACCGAAACGGTTGATGAAAAAGCCCGGCCCGATCCGCGTATATTCGGGGATCGCAATCCCGTATTTGTAACGGTAGCGCAGCAGCAGCAGCTTGAAGGGCGGATAGAGCGTCCATTTGAGCGGCTTGTGCTGCTTCAGATAGCCGCACAGCCGCATCACCGTCGTATATTTGAATCCGGGCGTGAAAAAATAGTGGCGCAGAAAGGCCTTGGTGCCCGTCCTTCCCGCATAACGATACAGGTCCGAGGCGATCAGCGCACGGATCTGGCGGAAGCGGTTGGGACGTGGTCGTTCAACATTATCGTTGGTCAAGCGGGTCTCCCTTAGCCGCGATGCTGCAGCGCGTCAGGAAATGCTCGTGACGGCTAACAGTTCCTTGAACGAAAATGCAATTTCGGCCCGGGAGAAGTGTCTGATCGCACCGGATGCACATTCTGCCTCTTGCCGGCGGAACCCTTAGGGACAGGCGGGGTTCTCGACGGGTTGCAAATTGGCGAGGGCTGGGGCGGATACGGGAAAAAGGGCGAGTTGAAAGTGATTTGCATCAATTCCTCCCAAAAAGAATTCCGTGCGTCGCGCCGTAGTTGCGTTGCAGCATAAATAGGCAAGTCTTGATCGGGTCTGGGAGAGGATCGGTCATAACCGCCTTAACGGTGTAGTTAGCGTTAGGAGCTGTAATGAACGCCCCAGTCGGCTCGGTACAGGGCAAACCCTTTGTTGCGCCAGCATTGCTGACGCCGGCGCCGTTCACCCTTACGAAAAAATCGCGCAGGATGGGCATTTATGCCTCGATGGTGCTGTTCGATGCGGGTGCGGTGCTGCTCGGCTTCCTTGCCGCCAATCTCTTCATTCTCGACAATCCGCTCGCTTCGCCCGGTCTCAAGCTCGCCGGGCTCGTTCTCCCCGTCTTCACCGGGATCGCGCTCAACAACCGCGCCTATGTGCTCGACGCGCTGACCGACCGCCTGCGCGGCACGATGCGCGCAATCATGTCACTGCTGGCCGCCTCCGCGCTGATCGTGTTCATGCTGTACGGCCTTTCGCTGCTACGCGAGCATCACCCCGCCTTCATCACCACCGCGCTCGGTACGGGCGCGCTGTTGCTCGTCGGCGCGCGCGCGATCTCCGACCGGATCGCGCGGCGCGTGCTCGACGACAATCCGGTGAGCGAACTGACGATCGTCGACGGGGTGCCGCACATCCCGACCCCCGGCCAGGCGACGCTGCGCGCCGAGGAATTCGGTATCCGGCCCGACATCTCCGATCCGTTGATGCTCGACCGGCTGGGCACGCTGCTGCGCAGCGTCGATCGCGTCACCGTCGCCTGCCCGCCCGAGCGCGAGCACGACTGGACGCTGGTGCTGAAAGGCGCCGCGGTGGCGGGCGAGGTTCGCACCGATATCGACGCGCTGCTGCGGGGGAATCTCGGCGCCACGGTCGATCCCGATCATATCCGGCCGCTCAGCATGTTCGACCTGACGCTGAAGCGGCTGCTCGACCTCATGATCGTCATTCCGGCGCTGCTCTTCCTGATGCCGCTGCTTGTGTTCGTCGCGCTCGCAATCCGGTTCGAGAGCCCCGGCCCTGTCCTGTTCGTCCAACAGCGCCTCGGCCACGGCAACCGGTTGTTCCGCATGTACAAGTTCCGTTCGATGCGCGCCGAGCTGACCGACGCAACGGGCAAGACCTCGGCCAGCCGCGACGACGATCGCATCACGCGCGTCGGCCGCTTCATACGCGCGACCAGCATCGACGAACTGCCCCAGCTGTTCAACGTGCTGATCGGCAATATGAGCCTGGTCGGGCCGCGGCCGCACGCGCTGGGATCGACCGCGAGCAGCAAGCTGTTCTGGGACATCGACCGCAATTACTGGCTGCGCCACGCCTGTCTGCCGGGCCTGACGGGGCTCGCCCAGGTGCGCGGCTTTCGCGGCGCGACGCTGCACACCAGCGACCTCGAGAACCGGCTCGCCGCCGACCTCGAATATGTCCGCGACTGGTCGCTATGGCTCGACATCGCGATCCTGGTCCGCACCTTCGGCGTAGTAGTCCACAAGAACGCGTTCTGACACCGCTGGCGGGCGACTAGATACGGCGAACGGCGGCCGATGGGGTGGTGCCGTCCAGATCCTCCCCGGTACGGGGAGGGGAACCACGCGAAGCGTGGTGGAGGGGCTGGCGCGACACCCGCCAATTCAGTGCAGCCCCTCTGTCAGCCCTACGGGCAGCCACCTCCCCGGACCGGGGAGGATTGAACGTCAGCATCACGCCGCAGCGGCGCGATAGATTTCCGAGGTGCTGAGCGCGATCGCATCCCAGTCGAAGCGTTCGCGGAAGCTCGCGGCGTCGACCGCGAAATGGTTCGACGGGCGGGCGAGCGCCGCGGCGAGCGCATCGACATCACCCACCGGGAAATAATGCGCCTCGCCCAGGCCCAGATCGCGGTTGGGCTGGATGTCGCTCAATAGCATCGGCGTTGCGCAGGAGGCAGCCTCGAGTGCGGCGATGGGGAGCCCCTCGTGATAGGAGGGCATCACGAACAGCGCGGCATTTTCATAGAGCACGCGCAGGTTGGCGCGATCCTGGAGCCCCGCGAAGATCACGCGGTCGCTCGCGCGTTCGAGCAGCGCGCGCGAATAGGGGCTGGCATGATCCGCGCCGCCTGCGATCACCAGCTTGCGCCGATCGCCGGCGCGCGCATGCGCGTCGATCAGGTCGTGCAGTCCCTTTTCGGGCACAAGCCGGCCGACCGCGAGCAGATAGTCCTGCGGCGCTACGCCCAGCCGCGCGAGCGTGCCCGTCGCGCCCGAGGGCAATTCGGGGGCGCCATTGGGGATATAGGCGATGCGCTGCGCGGCGGCGGGATATTTGCGGCGCAGCCGCTCGGCCAGCGAGGGTGAGACAGCGATCACGCGGTTCGCCCAGCCCGTCCCCCAGCGTTCGCCGAGCCTCAGCATGATGCGCGCGAACCGCCCCCATTTGGCGCGGTTGTAATCCTCGCCATGATGCGTGACGACGACGCGCAGGCCCAGCAGCCGCGCCATCGGTGCGAGCAGCGCGGGGCCGATCGCGTGGATATGGATCACATCCACACCCGCGCGCCGGGCGGCGAGGATCGCGTTGAAGGTCGAGACGATCGCTTCGAGCGAAACCGACCTGGGTGACGCCACCGCGATCACCTCGACCCCGCGAAAGGCATAACGCGGCTCGGAAACATAGGGCGCGCGCGCGAACACGGTGATCTCGGCATCGGGCGCGATATGCTTCACGCGCGGCAGCATCTCCTCGCAATGCGTCTCGACGCCGCCCATCACGCCGGGGATCCCGCGGAGGCCGGTCACCGCGATCTTCATCGGCCGGTGCGCCGGATCAGTTCGTCGGCGAGCGCGGCGGCCTCGTCCAGCGCCTGCGAGGTGCGCAGCCGCGCGAAGCCGATGGTCCAGGCGTCGATGAAATTGCCGAGCTTGCGATAGCTGTTGTCGAGCGCGACGTGCGGCACGTCGAGCAGCGTCGACATGATGTGCCCGTGCAGACGGTCGGTCACCACCACGCGTCCCGAGGAGAGCATGTCGATGCCGCGGTCGAGCCGCGTGCGCGCCAGCCGTTCATAGGTCTTGACGCGCGCCGTGCGCGGATTGTCGGCCAGCGTCAGCAGCTTCGACGCGGCCAGCGACAAGCGGATCGGCATGCGATCCTCGGCCAGCCAGTCGGCGACCGCGATCGAGCGACCGCCCGAGCGCACCTGCCCCGCCACCGCCTTTTCGAGATCGGTGCGCATCAGGTAGAAGATGTCGTGCGTGGGCGGCCCGCGATCGAGCGCGCCCATGTAGAAGGCCATGTCGGGCGCGAGCAGCACCTCGCACTGGAAATGCCGGCGCGCGAGTTCGAGCGAAGGGACGTCGCGCACCATCAGCGTGAAGCGGCCATGCGCCTCGATCGCGCGCGCGGTTTCCTCGATCGACTCCTCGGACGCGAAGTGGATCGATTGCGGCAGCTGGACGACCGGGTTGTCGGGAAAGCGCCGCATGATCTCTATCCGGAAATCCTGGTGCGCCTTCCAGATCGTGCCAAAATTACCGCCACCGTGCAGGAAGATCGTGCCCCCCCCGATCGCCTCCGCCATCTCGTCGGACGCGTGGTTCTTGAGCGTGCTGGCATAGGCGGGCTGGCGGCCATGTTTCCCGAAAAAGGCGGTTTCACCCAGCCAGATCGCCGAATCCCCGACATTGCTGTGGTCGGGATAGTCGATCAGCGCAAAGGGCCGCTCGTCGAGCAGCGGCAGCAGCTGCGCATCGATGCTGCGCTTCAGGTCGGCGATCAGCGCGTCGCGCGTTGCGGGCCGGGCGGTCAGCGTTTGGGTCATGGTTGGACGAGCCTTTTTCGGGTGAGCAGCTTCATGGCGAGCTGGCGGTGGAAGGGAGACAGCAGCGCAAGCGCGCCGAGATAGAAGAGCCCGCCGAGCGGCACCGCTGCGGCGATCGCGATCCAGCCGTGCGTCTGCACCATGGCGAGCCCGCCCCAGAGCAGCACGCCCATCGCGCTCGATGCGATGAAGGGCGCACGCACCGCGGCGACGGTATCGCGCAGCCGGATCGGCGTGGACTGCGTCAGGAAGCGGATCTGGAGCGGCAGCGTCAGATAGGACCGCACGACATAGGCGATGGCGACCGCCATCAGGCCGAAGGGGAGCGCAAGCCATGTCAGCAGGATCGTCGCGAGCAGCTGGACCACCGCGAGCGTGCGCTGGCGGCGGCTGTTGCCCATCGCGGTCAGCAGCGGCGAGGCAAAATAGTTGAGTGTATAGGGCACCGCGATCACCGCGAAGACCTGCGCCAGATGGCCCGCCTGCGCCCATTTCGCGCCGAACACGAGCGGCACGACCTCGGGCGCGAGGACGCCGAAGCCGACCAGCGCGGGGAAGGAGATCGCCGAACAGATGCCGAGCATCGAGCGATAGGCCTGGCGCAGCCCGTCGGCATCGTGCTGCAACTGCGAATAGGTCTGCAACCCGACCGAGGCGAAGGGCTGGATCGCGCCATTGGCGAAGATCTCGTTGGAACGCCAGGCAATGCGATAGGTGCCCACCGCCGCCGCGCCGAGATTGGCGCCGATCAGCAGGTCCTGCACGCGCACCATCATCAGGAAGATGAGCTGCGCGATCGTCAGATTGCCGCCAAAACCAAGATTGTGCTTCGCCTGTTTCCAGCTGAAGGCACGGCCGGGCATCCAGCGATAGGATGCCCAGGCGAGCACGGTGCTGATCGTCTCGGTCAGCGCGCGCTGGATCACGAGCGCCCATATCCCCGCCCCGGCAAAGGCCGCCGCGACCGCAGCACCGCCACCGATCAGCCCCGCGAAAAGCGACCTCAATGCGATCGTCTTGTGCCCGAATTCGCGCAGGCGCAGCGCCATGTGCGTTCCGCCCAGCGCGTTGATCGGCAGGACGAAGGCCAGCGCGCGCAGTGGATCGACAAGGCCGGGCTGTTCGATCCAGCCCGCGATCCAGGGCGCCGCGATCCAGACGAGCGCGACATAGACAATCGCGATCGCCATGTTGCTCCAGAAGATCGTGTCCTTGAGTTTTGCGTCCACCGCCTGTGCGCGCGCGATGATCTGCATCAGCCCGCCCGTCGCAATGATCCGGCCGACCTCCGCAAAGACATAGGCCATGGCGAAGATGCCGACAGCTTCCTTGCTGAGCAGCCGGGCGAGCATCACGAAAACGAGGAAGGAAAAGATCTGGTCGCTCACCTGTCGCGCGATCGTCCAGCCGATCGAGCTTGAGGTCTTCTTGCGCAGTTCGGCACCGAAGCCGCGCGCGGTCTCGACACCGATCTGGGGGTCGCGTTCAGCCATTTTTGCCTACGTCCCTCAGCGCTGGAAGCGAAAGCGGCGGCGGCCAAACAGCTGATAGCCCGCACGCTCGCGCGTCCGCGCGACGAAGCGCTGCAGCTTCAGCCGCCGCGGCACCGGGAAGCCCTCGAAGCGCTGCAGGCCGATGCCGCTCTCCACCTTGCGCTCCATCAGCGGAAAGGGAAACACCGCGAGATTAGGTACGCCATGCACCCAGCTGCGATCCATCTCGTCGTCGATTGGTCGGCGCACCGTCGCGCAATGTGCGGCGAGCCGTGCCGCCCCTGCCTTCGTCACCAGATAACCCTGCGTACCGAAGCAATAGCCCGACACCTCGGTCAGCCAGGTCGCGCGGCAGATGAAGTCCTTCTGCATCACGCGGCTGGGCGCGGGCTTCTTGTAATAGAGCCGGATATAGTCATGTCCCGCAGCGCGATGATCGGCTGCGGCAAAGCGCGCCAGATAATCCCAGTCGACGATCACATCGTCCTCGAGGACGATATATTGATCGGCGCCATCGTCGCCGAGCAGCTGCTGCCAGAGCGCGTAATGGCTCGAATAGCAACCGATCTCGCCTTTCCTGAGCGGTCGCCCCTTGGCGACGATCGCTTCGTCCTCCAGATAGGAGAGCCCGGGATGCAGCCGGTCCCACGCATCAAAGAACTGCCATTCCACGCCCGCGCCGGCGGCGCCCGCGGCAAACACGCGCCTGCGTTCGGCGGCATCGGCCATGCTGACGACGAGGATCCGCGTGCGAACGGGTCGGGGCGTCATTCATTATCCTTCTACGCTTTTTACACATCGCCCCCTGGCGCTGTACGAAGCGATGAAACTCAATCCGCGTCAGGTCGTTCCACAGGACGGACAGGCGGCTTCATGCTGCGTTGCACACAAAATAGGCAAGGCCGTATTAAATCGCGGAAAAGCGACTGTTTCCGAACGAAAATTTCAACTCGTCGGCGATTTCCAACGGATCGCCTTCGCCATTGCAAAAAATGGGGTAAAATGACCGAACCGCGCTTCTCCGTAATCATCCCGGTCCACAACAAGGCGCGTCATGTCGCCGACAGCGTCGCCAGCGCGCTCACCCAGACGCGCTCCCCGCACGAGGTGATCCTGATCGACGATGCCTCTACCGACGGCAGCGCGGAGATCATCGCCGCAATCCGCGATCCACGCGTACGGCTTCTTTCGCGCGATACGCCGGGACCGGGTGGCTATGCGGCACGCAACCTCGGGATCGAGGAGGCCAGGGGTGACTGGATCGCCTTTCTCGACGCCGACGATATCTGGGCGCCGACGCATCTCGCCGATATCGCCGCGGCGATCGCGCAATTGCCCGAGGTGGGCTGTGTGTCGACGCGCTACGAGCATGTCTATGCGGATCGCCGCGAACCCTCCAACATGCCCGCGCTGCTCGCGGCCTCGGAAGGGCGCAGCGCGTCGCTCGCCGACTTCATCCGGCTCTGGCTCGACACGCGCGACTGCCCGATCTGGACCGGCGCATCGGCCTTTCGCCGCGACGTGCTGATGCGCGCCGGGCTGTTTCCCGCGGGCAAGGGTGTGCGCGGCGGCGACAAGGACCTCTGGTTGCGCGCGGTGGCGATCGCGCCCTTCACCTATGTTGCGCGCCCATCCGCCGAGTTCCACCGCGACTCTGACAACAAGGTGAGCAAAAAGACGAATCCTGATACTCTGCCGATCGTGGTCGAGACCGCGCGCGCGATGATGCGTGGGGCAAATGCGGCGGAACGCGCCTTGCTGCGCCGTCTCATAAACCAGCAAATCGGCCTGTATGCACGCTTTTCGTTCAAGGGAGACCGGATACCACCAACTTTTGCACGGAACCTTTACCTGCCCGAGGGTGTTGGGCTGTACCTCTTGATCGAGGGACTGCGGCTGATGCCGACGCGACTGCGTCACGGCATCTACCGCTCGGTGAAAAGGGTCTGATAGCTTGGTGTTCTCACGCGTTTTCCGCATTGTTTCCTCGCGCACGCAGTTGGGAGCTCAGCAATGAACCGTCTCGTTCCCGTCCCCAGCGAAGGCCGGATCGTTCCCGTACGCGACGATAGCGGGGAGCTGCTCGACCTGCGCGCGATGGGTCGCGCGATACGCAAGCAGATCATACCGATCGCGATCGTCACGCTGATATCGTTCGCGCTTACCGCTTTGCTCTATATCATCTCCGACCCGCGCTATGTCGCGACCGCGACGATGGTCGTCGAGCGTCAATCGCAGGAACTGATCCCGACGGGCAACGCTGCCGAGCCGCTCGCGACCGACTCCCCTTCGGTCGATACCGCGGTGCAGGTGTTGCAATCGCCTGCGATCGCGGGGCGCGTGGTGGATGCGCTGAAGCTCACGCAGAACGAGGAATTCAATCCCGACGGCCAGCCCGCGCAGACGGTCGCGACGCGCGATCGCGCGATCCGCATCCTCAATTCGCAGCTGGAGGTGAAGCGCGAGGGGGTCTCCTATGCGATCGCCGTTACCTATGCTTCCAGCGATCCCCGGATGGCCGCCAATGTCGCGAATGCCGTCATCGACCAATACATCCAGGCCAATCTCGACGAGGAATCGGGGGCATCAAAGCGCGCCGCGACGCTGCTCGCCTCGCGGCTCGAGCAGCTGCGCGGGCAGGTTCTCGGCGCTGAGGCCGCGGTCGCCCAGTATCGCGCATCGAACGGCCTGTTCGCCGCGTCGGATGTCAGCTCGGTGACGCAGCAGGAACTTTCGACGCTTAACACGCAGCTTTCAGAGGCGCGCGCGCAACAGGCGGCCGCGCAGGCGCGGCTCAACACCGCGCAGTCACAGATCGCGCGTGGCGGCGGCGGAGACACGTTGGGCGAGGCGCTCAACTCGCAGGTCGTGTCGGCCCTGCGCGCCCAGCGCGCGCAGATCAGCACCGAAGTCGCCAATCTTTCGACCAAATACGGCCCCAGACACCCCGACCTGATCAAGGCGCAAAGCCAGCTCAAGGATATCGACAACCAGATCCAGGGCGAGGTTGACCGCGTCGTCGCGAGCCTCACCACCGAAGCGCGCGTGGCGAGCCAGCGCACCTCGTCGATCGCGGGTTCGATCGGCGGTGTCGAGGGGCGGCTCGCATCCGATACCAGGGCTGCGGTCCGGCTGAGCGAGCTCGAACGCAATGCCGAATCCGCACGTGTGCTCTATCGCGCCTTCCTCGACCGCTACAAGGAAGCGGTGGCGCGCCAGGGCACCGAGACCAGCGGAGCGCAGCAGGTCTCGCGCGCGCAGGTGCCCGTGATACCGATGTCGCCCAACCCGCTTATCTTCCTCGGCATCGCCGTGGTCGGCGCGATCGCGGGCTCAATCGCGATCACGCTCCTCATGCAGTACTTCGAAAGCGGGCTGCGCACCGCCGACGCGGTCGAAAAGCGGCTCGAGGTGCCCGCGCTCGGCTCGATTCCCGAACTGGATACGCTCCCCGAGGCGCGCAAGCTGCGCGGTGCCACGCGCTGGCCGCCGCAGTTCGTGCTTGACCATCCGCGATCGGCCTTTGCCGAGGCGTTCCGCGCACTCAAGACTTCGCTGCTCTTCGCCCCCGCCGCGCGCGAGGTGAAGATCGTCGCAATCACTTCGGCACTCCCCGGCGAAGGCAAGACCAGCGCCGCGATCTGCCTTGCGCGCACGGCCGCGCTTTCGGGCTCGCGCACGGTGCTGGTCGATTGTGACTCCCGCCGCCGCGCCACATCCAAGCTGATGTCGGATGCGATCCCCGCGGGCCTTGCCGATGTCGTCGAAGGCCGCGCGTCGCTCGACGAGGCGCTGATCCGCGACGAGGCCTCGGGTGCCTGGTGCATCGCGCAGCGCCCCGGCAGCGAGGTGCCGTTCGACATGCTTGGCTCGGATGCGATGCGCCGCGTGCTCGAGGAGCTTCGCCACCGCTTCGACTTTGTCGTGCTCGATACCGCGCCGGTGCTGCCCGTCGCCGAAGGCCGCGTGCTTTCGTCGCTCGCCGATACGGTGCTGATGCTCGTTCAGTGGCGCAAGACGCCCGCCAAGGCGGCCGAGATCGCGCTCAAGAATCTCGAGGCGGTCGGGGCGCACGTCGCGGGCGTCGCACTCAGTCGCGTCGATGTTCGCGAGCAGGCGCGCTCAGGCTTCGGTGATGCTGGCCTCTATTTCGGGCAGTACAAGGAATATTATTCCTGAGGTGCTCGATAAAGGCTGACGGTTGATGGGTGGCGCTCCCTCCTTCCCCGTTCCGATCCTGCTCGCCGTCACCGCGCTGCTCGGCGCCGCGCTGCTCGCGGCGCTGCGCCGCGTCGACGGGCGCGCCGCGCGCTTCGTGATCGCCGCCGTCTGGGCGCGCTATATCCTCAGCGTCTTCCACACGATCACCTATGACCCGATCGTAGCGGGACTGAGCGGCAACGCGATCGGATCGATCGCGATCACCGCTGCCGGGTTTCTCGTGATCCAGCCACGCCACCTGATGCTCAGGGCACTGATGCCCGTCTATGCGATCATCATACTGGTGCTGGTCAGTGCGTCGCTCAATGCCGGTCCACACACCGCGATCGATACCGTCGTCAAATATGGTTATTTCATCGTCGTGATGGTCGCCATCTATGAGGCGCTGCGGGTGAACGGGCCAGAGCGCTTCTTCACGCCTTTCCTGTGGGCCTTTGCCCCTTTGCTCGTCTTCCAGCTGCTCTCGATCGCGACGGGCACGGTGAAGGCATCCGAACTCGACGGGTCGGTCAGCTATATCGGCGGCTATAATCACGAGGCCGCCTTTTCGGTCGCGCTCGCCAGTTTCTTCGTTGTCGCCTGCTTCACCGACACGCTGCGCAAGCCGATCAAGTTCGCGCTGCTTGCGGTCCTGATCGTCGGCATCGCGCTGGCCAATTACCGCACGACGATCCTGGCGCTGTTGCCGCTCGCAGCGCTGCAGGCCGTCAGCGGTACCGTGCTGTCCTTCCGCCGCGATCAGCGGATCCTGCTGTTTCTCGCGATGTTCGTGGTGGCGTTTGTCGCGATCGCGCTGCTGGCGCTGCAGGCGTCGGACCGCTTCGGCGATCTCGCGCTGTTCCTCACCGAGCCCGGCCAGTTCATCAAGCCGCAGCACGAATTCTCGTTCGAGGAACGCCGGCTGCTCTCGGGGCGCGCCTATATCTGGTCAGGCTATATCTACACCTGGCTCGACGCCTCGACGCTGCGCCACATCTTCGGCTTCGGTCCGGACAGCTGGGAGGGCTTCTTCAAGGTCTATCCGCATAATACCCTCGTCGCCTTCCTGTTCGAACTGGGCGTGATGGGACTCGCCACCTTGCTGTTCTTCTGGACGGTGATGCTGGGCACAGCGCTGCGATCGCGCGGCGCGGTGCGCTACGACCTTCTCTTCGCGCATTTCTCGTTCATTCTCATGAACCTGGCCACCATGGCCCTGTGGCAGATCGAGGGCATAATTCTCTATGCCATTATCTGCGGCTATTCGCTATTCTGTGCGGTGGAGGCGGGGGCCCCCAGCACGAAAGTCGGGAGCAAACGCGTCAGCGTCTAGAATTTTAAGCATCGGGAAACCGTCGGTGGACAATAAGCAGCTCGAAGCCCAACGGAGTCCCGACATGAACGCCCCCGGTGCCGTCCGCATGGACGCCTCCCCGATTACCATCGTTACGGCCAGCGCCCGCACAGCGCACGCGGCCGAACCTACTCCCGCCGCAGAGGTGTTCGAAGCGCTTTCGCGCGAAGGGTTCAGGAGCATGGATACCGCCGAACGCGTACGCGCGCTGCCACGCAAGAGCTGGACGATCGTTGCCGCTGGGCTCCTCGCCTGGGCGGTCATTGCGATCCCGGCCTGGCTGATTTTCGGCTGATCCCCCAAAGCGTGCGGATGGCCGCATAACCGCGCGTTTGCGCGGCTGTTGTGCTTTGCAGCATCGGGCTGATCGTCCATTGGGGGCGCCAGTGAATCAGCCCGGAAATCAACCGTTTTGCGCCGCAAGATCCTCTTCATCATCAACTCGCTGACGGGCGGTGGCGCCGAACGCGTGATGGCGACCCTGCTGCGCCATTCGGAGGACTGGCGCGAGCGGTTCGAGATCGAGCTCGCGCTGCTCGACGAGGAAGCGCAGGCCTATGCCCTGCCCGACTGGGTGACGGTGCATAGACTCGACTGCAGCTTCAGTCTCGTGCGGAGCGCAATACGGCTGCGCGCGCTGGCAAGCCGCATCCGCCCCGATGCGACGCTGAGCTTTCTGACGCGCGCAAACCTCGCCAATGGCTACGCGATGCGCGGACGCGGCAAACCCTGGATCATCAGTGAACGCGTCAACACGAGCGCGCATTTCGGGGGGGGCGCCGCGGGCAAGCTCAGCCGCCGGCTCGTCCGGTTCACCTATCCTCGCGCCAGCGCGGTGATCGCGGTGTCGCACGGCGTCGCCAACGATCTGATCCGCAATTTCGATGTTCCCGCCGCGCGCATCACCGCGATCGCCAACCCCGTCGATGTCGATTTCATCGCACGCCGCGCCGCGGAACCCGCATCGCTCGCGATCGATGGTCCCTATGTCGCTGCGATGGGGCGGCTGGTCGAGAACAAGAATTTTGCGTTGCTCATCGACGCTTTTGCCGCATCGGGTATTCCCGGCAAGCTCGTCATCGGTGGCGAAGGCCCCTTGCGCCCGGCCCTTGAAGCGCAGATCGAGCGGCTCGGGCTCAGGGACCGCGTGATCCTTGCCGGTTTCCTCCAAAACCCCTTTCCGCTCGTCGCGGGCGCGCGCTATTTCGTGCTACCCTCAAATGCCGAAGGGTTCCCCAACGGGCTAGTCGAGGCGATGTCGACGGGCGTCGCGGTGATCTCGACCAACTGTCTTTCGGGCCCTTCGGAGATACTCGCAGAAGCATCACCCGAAGACATATCTGGCGTAACGCACGCAAAACATGGCATTTTGACGCCATGCAACGATCCGATGGCGATGGCGCAGGCTTTGCGCGATCTTCAGGACGAGGCTTTGCGCGATCGCTATGCGACGCTGGCCTACGCACGCACGCGCGACTTTACGCCCGACAGCGCCGCCCGGCGCTATTGGCGCGTGATCGAGCAGGCGCTAGATGGACCCCGAGCGGGATCTGCCAATTAAATCCACAGCAACTTTGGAGATTTCATGCGTATCACGATGATCGGTTCCGGCTATGTCGGCCTCGTTTCGGGTGCCTGCTTTGCCGATTTCGGACACGACGTGATCTGCGTCGACAAGGACCAGAAAAAGATCGACGCGCTGCACGACAACCGCATGCCGATCTACGAGCCCGGGCTCGACGCGCTGGTCGCGTCGAACGTCAAGGGCGGGCGGCTGTCCTTCACGACCGACCTGACCGAAGCGGTCGCCGACGCCGATGTCGTGTTCATCGCGGTGGGAACGCCCTCACGACGCGGTGATGGCCATGCCGACCTCAGCTATGTTCACGCCGCCGCCGCCGAAATCGCGAAGGCGATCAAGGGCTATACCGTCATCGTCACCAAATCGACCGTGCCCGTCGGCACCGGCGACGATGTCGAGCGCATCATCCGGGAAACCAATCCGCAAGCCGATTTCGCGGTCGTCTCCAACCCTGAATTCCTGCGCGAAGGCGCGGCGATCGGCGACTTCAAGCGTCCCGACCGGATCGTCGTCGGCACCGAGGATCCGCGCGCGGAAGGCGTGATGCGCGAGGTCTATCGCCCGCTCTTCATCAACAAGTCGCCGATCCTGTTCATGAGCCGGCGCACCGCCGAGCTCACCAAATACGCAGCCAACGCCTTCCTCGCGACCAAGATCACCTTCATCAACGAGATCGCTGACCTCTGCGAAAAGGTCGGCGCCGACGTACAGGGCGTTTCGCGCGGCATCGGGCTCGACAACCGCATTGGCGCGAAGTTCCTTCATGCGGGCCCCGGTTATGGCGGTTCGTGCTTTCCCAAGGATACGTTGGCGCTGCTGAAGACCGCGCAGGATTCGGGGGTGGCGCAGCGCATCGTCGAATCGGTCGTCGCGGTCAACGACACGCGCAAGCGCGCGATGGGCCGCAAGGTGATTGACGCGCTGGGCGGCGAGGTCCGCAAGAAGACGATCGCGGTGCTCGGCCTGACCTTCAAACCCAATACCGACGACATGCGTGACAGCCCCGCGATCGACGTGATCCGCGTGCTGCAGGACAATGGTGCAATCATCCGCGCGACCGACCCGGAAGGCGAGGAGCAGGCCAGGCTGGTGCTCGAAAATGTGGAATATTGCAGCGGCGCCTATGACGCGATGGAAGGCGCCGACGCGGCGGTGATCGTCACCGAATGGGATGCCTATCGTGCGCTTGACTTTGCGCGGGCCAAGTCGATCATGAAGTCACCTGTCCTCGTCGACCTGCGCAACATCTATCCGCGGGATCAAGTTGAAAACGCAGGATTTTCCTACACGGCGGTCGGCCGCTGAAACTGGAGCGCGCGGTTCATCCCGTCCGATGAACCGCGCGTCCTGCGGATTGTTGCTGCGACGCAACCAAACCACGTTTCGGGCACTGACCCGTCATGTTTGTGTTGCGTTTGCATCCGGCCCTCGGGGTCGCCTTCATCCTCGGAACCGCGCTTCCCGCCTCGGCCCAGCAGGCCGATGTGCTGGAGGATTTCCGGAACGATACCCTCCAGTTCAGGCGTGAGGGGGCGATCGCGGTGCGCGACCGGTCCCAGCCGCTGTACGATCCGGTCCCCTATCGGGTGGATGGCGTGGAGGTTATGCCCCGGGTGAGCGCCGATGCCACCTATGACAGCAACATCTTCGCTACGCCCGAGGCGACCGACGATCTGATATTGCGCGTCCGTCCACGGATCAGCGCATCCGCGCTGCTCGGCAGCTTATCGCTGGACAGCGCGGTCGAGATCGACCGACGGCAATATCTGTCCCACGGCAGCCAGAGCACGACCGATGTCACCTTTGGCCTCGGAGGGCGCTATGATATCAGCCGTGACACACAGATCTATGCGGGCACGCGCAATGGCCGCCGCACCGAGGATCGCGCCGATCCCGCATCCCCGCTCAACCTCAGCGAACCCGTCCAATATGACTATGTGTCAGGCTATCTGGGTGCGGCGCGCAGCTTCAACCGGCTCCGCATTGCGGGGCGTGTCGGTGTGGAAGATCGCGACTATCAGGACGGCCGCGACGGCTTCGACACGCCCGTCGACCAGGATTTCCGCAACCGCACGCTGCTGACGGGAGATGTTGCGACCGAATTTGCCTTCAGTCCCGACACCTCTGCCTTCGTCAGCCTGTCGCTCAACCAGCGCGACTATGCCGCGCAGCCCCCGCTCGAACCCTCGCGCGATTCAAAAGGCTATCGCATTACCGCGGGCGCCAATTTCGAGTTGAGCAAGCTGCTGCGCGGCGAGATCGGTCTCGGCTATTTCCGGCAGGATTTCACGAGCGCCGCCTATAACACGGTCAAGGGCCTCGCGGCGCGCGCAAAGCTCGAATATTTCATGACGCCGCTGGTCACCTGGACGCTCAACGCCAATCGCGGCGTCGAGGAAGCCGCGACGATCGGTACCGGCGCCTATGTCGCGACCGCGGTCTCGCTTCAGGGCGACTACGAACTGTTCCGCAATCTCATCGTCAGCGCAGGCGCGAGCTACGAGCATGATGATTTCCAGGACATCGACCGGCGCTATGACGTCTTGGGTACAACGCTCGCCGCCGACTACAGGCTGGCACCGCGCTATGCGCTGCGCATGCAATATGACTTCCGCGACCAGGAAGCGGCTGGTAGCTTTCCCGGGCGCCAATTCACACGGCACCGGCTGATGGCCGGCATCACCGTTCAAGGAATGTGACGATGGGCGAGATCGAATTCACGCGCAGGATGATTCTGACGACCGCGGCGATGCTGCCGCTGGCGGGGTTCGCGCCGCCGGGAAGCGACCGACCCGCCGGGAAGCGCGCGCGATCGGGGCAGCGAATCAGCGGCGCCCGCTTCACCAATCTTGGCAATGGCGCAATCGTCATCGACCAGCCCGTCAACGGGCTTATCGTCGAAGATGTGAAGGCCGAGCATCTCTACCGCTTCCTCGAAAACACCGCGGCCAAAGGCGCCCCGCCCGCACCTCTCAGCCGCTTCGTGCTTCGCAGGATCACCGCACGCGACCTCGAGCGCGGGATGACGCGGATCCGGCACGGATCGCATGATGGGCTGATCGAGGACGTTGCCGCCTATGGCGGCTCCAACGGCGCTAATTACAGCGTCGGCTTTGCGCTCGACGACGAGGCGCACGACATCATCTATCGCCGCGTCCAGGCGATCGGCTTTGTCGAGAGCGCGCGGCCGCGCGACAAATACTGGAATGGCGACGGCTTTACCGACGAGCGCGGCAATCGCGCGATCCGCTATCTCGACTGCGTTGCGAGCGGGTGCAGCGATGGCGGCTTTGATCTCAAATCGAGCGACGTGCTCATGATCGGCTGCACGTCGCGCGACAACAAGCGCAACTTTCGACTGTGGGGCAATGGCCGACTGGAACGCTGCCGGAGCGAGAATCCCAGATGGCGCGGCGGCGTCGGCGGCCCTGCGCATTTCTCGTTCCACGGGCCCGAGGCGCGCTATGTGATCGACAGCCCCGTGGTGCGCGCCGACCCATCCAACAAGGCGCCGGTCTTCCTGTTTGACACCAAGGCACCGGCAGTATTGGAGATCCGCAATGCCGATATCGACGCGCCCGGGGCGCCGCTGATGATCGCGGGCGGCAAGCAGATCCCCAAGATCAAATGGGTCCCCGAACGCTCGGCGCAGAAGATCCGGACGGCGAAATAGCCAGCTTTACGCCACGGGCATCACACGCGGATCGCCGCCTGGTTGGCGATTTCGTAGAGCAGCTCGACATAGGCCTTGCTGGCCTCCGCCATCCCCATGATCTTGGGGTTGGCGCTCTTGATCAGGAAATATTCGTCGGGACCATGTGCGCCGCTGCCATGCCCCATGCCCCATTGCGCGGCGGGCAGGTTGAGCGGCGGTCCCGAGAACATCACGCCGGGCCAGGAGCCGGCACTGCGCGGGATGATCGTGTAGGGGACCCCCAGCCTTTCCATCACCGCCTTTTCAGCGCGGACGAGCGCGCTGTCCTCCTGGGTGCTGGTCGGGCCATAGCCGCCCGTCACCTTGACCTCGAGATCCTCAAAGCCATGCTTCTTCAGATGCGCGTTGAATTTGGCAATCGCTTCTTCCTTGGTCATTGCAGGCGTCAGGCGAAATTCCATCTTCGCCACCGCGCGATGCGGCAGGATCGTCTTGCCGCCGGGGCCGGTATAGCCTGCGACGAGACCCTGGATGTTGATCGTGGGTTGCGAGGCGAGACGTTCGAGCGCCTGCTGCCAGGGTTCGTCGTTGATCCACCGGCTGACCCCGAGTTGCTTCTTCACCTCGGCCTCGCTGGTCCGCTTCGCGGTTTCGGCGATCAGCGCCTTCTCGCGCGGGGACAGCGGCTGGACATTGTCGTACCAGCCCTCGACCGCGATCGTATGGCCATCGGGCTTCATCAGCGTGTCGAGCGCCTGCACCAGCCGCCATGCGGGGCTGTCGACGCGCGCGAAGTTGCTCGAGTGGATGTCCTTGGTCGGGCCCCGGCCCCAGCGTTCGCCGCTCGAGATCAGCTCGAGCTCGACTGCCCCCTTCGCGCCGAGCGAGATCGTGCTGTTCCCCTCGAGGGACTGGGTGGCAGAGGGGATGAACACCCCCACGCAGCGCTTGAGCGTCGGCAGCACCTCGGGATGGCTGATCGCTTTCGAGAAGTTGGGAGAGGCGATTTCCTCCTCGCCCTCGGCGATCAGGGCGATGTTGACCGGCAGCTTCTTGCCGCTTTCCCTGAAGGCGCGGACGGCGGAGAGGAATGCCATTTCGGGCCCCTTCTGGTTCACCGCGCCGCGGCCGACCATCACCTGCCCGAGCCCGGGCCGGTCGACGAGCCGCGCCTCAAGCGGCGGCGAGGACCATTCGGCTGGATCGAACTGCTTGACGTCATACATGAAATAGACGCCCACCCAATGTTTCGCGCCGGCGTCGAGCGTCGCGAAAACCGAAGGCACCCCGCCGGTGGGAATGGCTTTGGCCGTCTGGAAGCCGGCATCGCGGGCGAGCGCGATCATGTGCGCCACGCCTTCGTCGATGTTGCGCTGTTCGGCTGCGATCGAAGGGAGTTTGATCCAGTCGGCGAGCCGCTGCACCGATGCCGCCTGGCCAGCGTCGATCGCGCCCAGCACAGCCGCGCTATCGGCATTGGCGGGGGCCGCCTGCGCCAGCCCGGGCGTGAACAGCGCGACCGCCGCGCCACCGGCCTTCATCATTGTGCGCCGATCGATCGAATCCTTCGTGTCACGCCCCTGATCCGCCACTGGAGTCCTCCCTTTGTCGTTCGCCTTCAGCATATTATGCTGACAGGTTAACGGGGTGGGCGAGGGCTGAACAGGGGGTGCGCACCGACGCGCGCCTGCGGGACGCGCTTCGCACATCGGTCCAAGGTCACGGCTGTCCGATAGGGCCAGCCGTGACCATGCACCTCAGGCCGCGATGCGCGTTTCCACGATCGACGCCGCAAACTCGCGCACGGTGGCAGCAAGGTCGGGCCGCGCGAGCGCCATCGCCATCGTCGCCTCGACATAGCCCGCCTTGTCGCCGCAATCATAGCGCCGCCCCTGGAAGGTATAGCCATGGAAGGGCTGGTCGCGCATCACCTTCTCCATCGCGTCGGTGAGCTGGATCTCGCCGCCCGATCCCCGCTGGTGATCGGCAAGCGCCTCCATCACTGCGGGCTGGAGGATATAGCGTCCGACGATCGCGAGGTTGGAGGGCGCCTCGGCCGGCGCGGGCTTCTCGACCATGCCCCTTACCTCGGTCAGCGCGCCGTCGCGCGTGCCGGGCGTCAGGATGCCGTAGCTCGCCGTCCGCGCGGGATCGACCTCCTCCGCACAGATGATGTTGCCGCCGACACGCGCATGCGCGGCGACCATCTGCGCAAGGCAGCCGGGCTGCCCGACCATGAAATCGTCGGGCAGGATCACTGCAAAAGGTTCATCACCGATGATGTGGCGCGCGCACCAGACTGCGTGGCCGAGCCCAAGCGGCTCCTGCTGGCGCACATAGGTGATCGCGCCGGGCGCGAGCCGCGTGCCCTCGACCAGATCCATCGCCTTGCCGCGCGAACGCATCGTTGTCTCAAGCTCGAAAGCCATGTCGAAATGATCCTCGAGCGCGCTCTTGCCGCGTCCGGTGACGAAGATCATCTGCTCGATCCCGGCCTCTATGGCCTCTTCGACGGCATACTGGATCAGCGGCTTGTCGACGACGGGGAGCATTTCCTTGGGCGTCGCCTTGGTGGCGGGCAGAAAGCGCGTGCCGAGGCCAGCGACGGGGAAAACGGCTTTGCGGATCAGGGACATGGAATACTCCGTTACGCTACGATGTTGCGGCGCAGCATTACCCGACGCCACCGGCGCAAACATCTGGGACATTGGGATGATCCGGGGTTTCCGTCGCTTCGCGATGGATGCTGCATTGTCTGCGTCGGGCCGCGGCAGCGGCCATGGCCTGAATTGCGATCTCATTCCGATCCGGCCATAGCGCGCCCGACAAGCGCTTTTCTTTGTCTGGAGGCTTGTGCGCCTCCCTTTTTTGTGAAGTGTTGGGACCAACGATCCGGAGAGGAGATTGCGCGACAAGCGCAACGTTCACGGAGCGAACTGCGCAAATCTGTTGGGGGAACAGACACGGTGACTTTTTTGGATGAGGGAAATACTGCGCTTGCGGCCAAAGCGGACAAGGTGAAGCTCGGGCTGCTTTCGGACAATCTGGCATTCTACCTGCGGCGGGCGCAGGACGTTTCGTTTCAGGCCTTTGCGCGGCGGGTCGATCGTACCGATCTGTGCGCAGGGCATTTCACGATCCTTACAATCATCGGTGAGAATCCGGGGCTGAACCAGACCGCGCTCAGCTGCGCCACGGGGCGCGACAAATCGACGCTGACCCCCGCGCTCAAGGCGCTGGAACAACAGGGACTGGTCACGCGAACGCGATCCGAGGCCGATCGACGCTCTTTTCTGCTCGAGCTGACGCCCGAGGGCGAAACCTATCTCGAGCAGCTTTCGGCGCATGCCCGCGAACATGGCAAGGCGCTCGACGAAGTGGTGGGAGCGTTCAACAAGCCGCTCCTCATCCACCTGCTCGAGCGCATCTCCGAAGAGCTGCTCACACCGCCCTGAGGCACCGTTTCGGCATGCTTCCCAGTGGCATATCGGTTGGCGATTGCGATGTTCGTTCGAACGAACTAAAATTGGGACATGAGCAAGCGACTCGACAGGCCAGCGATCGACGATCGCCTTCTCGACACCGCGATCGAACAGTTCGGTCGGCAGGGTTTCGACGCGGCGAGCACACGCGCGATCGCGGCCGCCGCGGGCACCGCGATGTCCTCGATCACCTATCATTACGGCGGCAAGGAGGGGCTCTATCTCGCCGCCGCACGGCATATCGCCAGGCAAGTGCAGGAAGGCACCGACGCGGCGCGCGGCGCGGCCGAGGCGCTCTTGCGCGACAAGCCGGGGATCGAGGGCGCGATCGAGGCAGTGGCGCTGATCCTCGACGGCTTCGTGATGCTGATGACCAGCGAGCGCAGCACGCCCTGGGCGCGCTTCATCGTGCGCGAGCAGATGAACCCCGGCCCCGCCTTCGAGATCCTCTACAGCGAATTCATGAAGGATCGCGCGCAGTTCGTGACCGGTCTGATCCACCGGATCGGTGCTGGTGATTTCGACGAAGCCGAGGCACGCGTGAAGGCGCTCGCGCTGATGGGCCAGGTACTGATCTTTCGCGTCGCGCGCGCGACGGTACTGCGTGTCACCGGCTGGGACGAAGTCACGCCCGCCGAGGCCGAGCAGATTCGTCGCACCATTCGTGCCCACACGCTTGCCATCCTGAACAGCATCCGCGGAGACCGAGCATGAACCGCCGTCGCCTGATCCCGATCGTCCTCGTCGTCGCGCTGGTGCTGGCGGCGATCCTGACCAGGGGCTTCGGCCTGTTCGATCGCGACGACGGCGAACTGACGCTCAACGGCAATGTCGACATCCGCTCGGTCGATCTCGGATTTCGCGTCGGGGGAAGGATTGCAGAGATGCCCGTCGAAGAGGGCAGCAAGGTCGAGGCGGGCACGGTCCTCGCCCGCCTCGATACCCGCCCGCTCGACGACGCACTCAGCGCCGCCGAGGCGCAGATCGGCGTCGCCAGCGCCGAACTCGACAAGCGCGTGACGGGCAACCGCCCGCAGGACATCGCGCAGGCGGCAGCGCAGGTCGCCGCGGCGAGGGCCACGCTCGCCAAGGCGCAGGAGGATTACCAGCGCCGTTCCGACCTCGTGAAGACGGGCGCGGTCAGCCAAGCGCTGTTCGACGCCAGCCGCGCCGAATATCGCTCGGCGCAGGCCCAGCTCCGCGCCGCCGAACAGGCGCTCTCGCTCCAGCGCGCCGGCGCGCGGCGTGAGGATATCGATGCCGCCCGGGCGCAACGTGCGGCCGCTGTGGCGCAGCACGACAAGGCCAAGACCGACCTTTCCGATGCGACGATCAGCGCGCCCTCTGCGGGCACGATCCTGACGCGGGCACGCGAACCGGGTGCGATCGTCCAGCCGGGCGAGAGCGTCTTCACACTGACGATCGACCGGCCGATGCGCGTGCGCGCCTATGTCCCCGAGCCCGATCTCGGCCGCATCTCGCCGGGCATGAAGGTGCTCGTCACCACCGACGGCAGTCCCAGGACCTATCAGGGAACGATCGGCTATATCTCGCCCACCGCCGAGTTCACGCCCAAATCGGTCCAGACCGAGGACCTGCGCACCGACCTCGTCTATCGCCTGCGCATCATCGTGACCAATCCCGACGACGCGCTGCGCCAGGGCCAGCCCGTCACCGTGAAAGTGCCCAACGCGCGCCCCGCAAAGGACTGAGGCGATGGACGCGGTCGCCACAGCACGCGGCGTCGTCAAGCGCTTCTCCCCCGGCGCGGCACCTGCGCTCGACGGCGTCGACATCGACATCGTCTCGGGGAAGATGACCGGCCTGGTCGGTCCCGATGGCGCGGGCAAGACGACGCTGATTCGGCTGCTCGCGGGGCTGCTCGATCCCGATGCGGGCGAGGTGACCGCGCTCGGCCATCCGGCGACCGCCACCGACCGCGCGATGATTGGCTACATGCCCCAGCGTTTCGGTCTCTATGAGGATCTGAGCGTCATCGAGAATTTGACGCTCTACGCCGATCTCCGCGGCCTGCCGCATGACGAACGCGAGGAGAATTTCCGCCGGTTGCTCGACTTCACCGACCTCGAGCGGTTCCGCAGCCGCCTTGCGGGCAAGCTTTCAGGGGGCATGAAGCAGAAGCTCGGCCTTGCCTGCGCGCTGATCCGCGCGCCCAGGCTGCTCCTGCTCGACGAGCCTGGCGTCGGCGTCGATCCCGTCTCGCGCCGCGAACTCTGGGCGATGGTCAAGGAACTGACGGGCGAGGGCATGGGTGTGCTCTGGTCGACCGCCTATCTCGACGAGGCCGAGAAGTGCGATACCGTCTTCCTGCTGAGCGAGGGCAAGCTGCTCTATCACGGCCCGCCCGACAACCTTACCGACAAGGTCGCAGGCCGCACCTTCCGCCTGTTCACCGGCGCCGAGGGACGACGCCAGCTGCTCGAGCGCGCGCTCGATCGCGACGACGTCACCGATGGCACGATCCAGGGCGCCTCGCTCCGCCTCGTGATGAAGGCGGGCGCCGCGCCGCCTGCCCCCGCCAAACTCGGCGCGCACGCCGACACACGAGTCGATCCCGCGCCCCCGCGTTTCGAGGACAGCTTCGTCGACATTCTCGGTGGCGGACCACCGGGGACAAGCACGCTCGCGCAGGCCTATCGACCCATCCCCGAAACCGACGAACCCGCGATCGTCGCCGACGGGCTCACCAAGCGCTTCGGCGACTTCACCGCCTCCAACGACATCACCTTCTCGATCCCGCGCGGCCAGATCTTCGGCCTGCTCGGTCCCAATGGCGCGGGCAAGTCGACGACCTTCAAAATGCTGTGCGGATTGCTGACCCCCAGTTCGGGCAACGGTCAGGTCGCGGGCTATGACCTCAGGACCGCGCGCGCCGACGCGCGCCAGCAGCTTGGCTATATGGCACAGAAATTCTCGCTCTATGGTGATCTCAGCGTCCGCCAGAACCTCGATTTCTTCTCGGGCGTCTACGGCCTGACCGGCAGCGTTCAGGCCGAGGCGATCGAGCGCGTCACCGAGATATTCCATCTCGGCGCCTATCTGGGCGTCAACAGCGGGACGATGCCGCTCGGCTTCAAGCAACGGCTCGCGCTCGCCTGCGCGGTCATGCACCAGCCGCCCGTGCTGTTCCTCGACGAGCCGACATCGGGCGTCGATCCCATCGTCCGCCGGGAATTCTGGACGCATATCAACGGCCTCGTCGAACGTGGCGTCACCGTGCTCGTCACCACGCATTTCATGGACGAGGCCGAATATTGCGACCGCATCGCGCTGATCTACCGCGCCGAGGAGATTGCGATCGGCACGCCCGACGGGCTCAAGGCGCGCGTTGCCGCCGAAGCGGGGATCGAGGATCCGACGATGGAGGACGCCTTCATCGCACTGATCGAGCAATCCGACCGACTGCGCGAGGAGGCGGCATGATGGGCTGGCGCCTCCCCCCTTCTCCCTTGATGGGAGAAGGATACGCAGCCTTGCAAGCGAAGCGAGTTAGGCGGAGTTGGATGAGGGTGGCCGCGGCGTTGCATTCCCCGCATCACCCTCATCCAGCTGCGACTAGGCGGCAAAGCCGCCAAGTCTTCGCATCCTTCTCCCATCAAGGGAGAAGGGGGGCAACGCCATGAACCCCCGCCGCTTTCGCGCGATGCTGACCAAGGAATCGCTCCAGATCCTGCGCGATCCCTCGACCTTCCTGATTGCCTTCGTGCTGCCGCTGCTGCTGCTCTTCCTGTTCGGCTATGGCGTCTCGCTCGATACTACGCGCACGCGCATCGGGCTCGCGCTGCAGGACTCAAGCGCACCCGCGCTCAGCCTCGCCTCGGCCTATCGTAGTTCGCCGTGGTTCGAGGTCACCGAAGCACGTGATGTCCGGACGCTGAAGGACGACCTCGTCGCGGGCCGGGTGCGCGGCATCGTCGTCATCCCGCCCGATTTCGGCGAGAAGGCCGCGCGCGCGCGCGGAAATGCCGCGATCCAGGTGATCACCGACGGGGCGCTGCCCAACACCGCGGGCTTCGTCGCTTCCTATGCCGAAGGCGTGCGCGCCAACTGGGCGGCGGGCCAGGCGGCCGAGCGCGGCGCGCAGCCATCCGTCCCGCCGATCCGGATCGAGGGCCGTTTCTGGTTCAACCCCGAGCTCGCCAGCCGCTATTTCCTCGTCCCCGGAGCGATCGCGATCGTGATGACGATGATCGGCACGCTGCTCACCGCGCTCGTCGTCGCGCGCGAATGGGAGCGCGGCACGATGGAGGCGATCATGGCCACGCCCATCGGGATGGGCGAGTTCCTCGCGACCAAGGTCCTGCCCTATTTCCTCCTCGGCCTCGGCTCGATGGCGTTGTGCACGCTGCTGGCGATCTTCGTGTTCGGCGTGCCCTTCCGTGGATCGCCGCTCGCGCTGCTCGCGATCGCCTCGGCATTTCTCGTGCCCGCGCTCGGTCAGGGCCTGCTCATTTCCGCAGCGACCAAAAACCAGTTCGTGTCGAGCCAGATCGCGCTGATCACGGGCTTCCTGCCCTCGATGCTGCTCTCGGGCTTCCTGTTCGAGATCAGCTCGATGCCGACATGGATCCAGTATCTGACCTATGCCGTCCCCGCGCGCTACCTGATCCCGCCGCTTCAGACGGTGTTCGTCGCGGGCGACATATGGAGCCTGTTCCTGCCCAATATCGTGGCGATGCTCGCTTTCGGCGCCCTCTTCTTCTCGCTTGCGGTCCGCGCGACGCGCCGGAGGATCGCATGAGCCCCAAGCTCGGACGCATCCGCGCGATCATCGTCAAGGAGCTGCTCGCGGTGCTCCGCGATCCGCGCGCGCGCATCGTGCTCGTAGTGCCGCCGCTGCTCCAGCTGATCCTGTTCAGTTTCGCGACCACGCTCGAGGTCAAGAATATCGATATCGCAATCTATGACCGCGATTCCGGCGTCTGGAGCCAGGAATTCACGCAGCGGCTGGCGGGAAGCCCCAATGTCCGCCGCATCGTGCCGGTGCGCTCTCCAGAAGAATTCCGCCGCGCCATCGACACGCGTAAGGTCATCGCCGCGATCGCATTCGACGAGGATTTCAGCCGCGATGTCGCAGCGGGCCGGCCCGCGACGATACAGGCGGTGTTCGACGGCCGCCGCTCCAACGCCGCGCAGATCGTGTCTGGGTATCTCGACCGCATCGCCGCCGATACCGGCGCGAGCATCCGGCCGTCTGCGACCACGGTCGGCCGTTCGGACGTGACGCACTGGTTCAATCCCAATCTCGATTATCTCTGGTTCACCATGCCTGCGCTGATCGTGATCATCGGCGCGGTCTCGGCGCTCGCGGTGACCGCGCAGTCGGTCGCGCGCGAGCGCGAGCTCGGCACCTTCGACCAGCTGATGGTTTCCCCCTTGCGCGTCCACGAGATCCTGATCGGCAAGATGGTGGCGCCGCTGCTCGTCGGGCTGTTCAACGGGACGGTCTATCTGGCGGTCATTCCCACGATCTTCGGCGTGCCGCTGACGGGCTCGATCCTGCTCTTCTATCTCGCCCTCGTCTTCTACCTGCTCGCGCTGATCGGGCTCGGCATGCTGATCTCGTCGCTGTCGCAGACGCAGCAACAGGCGTTTCTCGGCATGTTCCTGGTCAGCGTGCCCGCAATCCTGCTCTCGGGCTATGCCAGTCCCGTCGACAACATGCCCGGGTGGCTGCAGACGATCTCGCTCGCCAATCCGCCGCGCCATTTCCTCGTCGTCACCGAGGGCGTGTTCCTGAAGGCAATGCCCGCCGCCGACGTGCTTTCCAATATCTGGCCGCTGATGCTGATCGCCGCGGTCACCCTCACAACCTCCTCCCTCCTCTTCCGTTCGCGCATGGAGTGACCCCGATGTGCCCCCGCCTTGCCCTCGCCGCCCTACCCCTATTGGCGCTTGCCGCCTGTGCCGTCGGGCCCGACTATGCCCGCCCCGCCGATGCTGCGGGCGCGGGACAGTGGTACACGGCAGCGGACACTACGCCCGTCGACACAAGCTGGTGGAAGCAGCTCGACGACCCGGTCCTGACTGGGCTCGTCGACCAGGCGGTCGCGCGCAATCTTGATCTGAAGGAAGCCGAGGCGCGGCTGCGCGAGGCACGCGCCAATCGCGATGCCGCGGCTGGAAGGCGCTTGCCGCAACTCGACGCCAGTGGCTCAGCGACGCAGAACCAGCTCAGCGAGAACGGCCAGATACCCGTGGGCAACATCCCCGGTTTCGATCGCAGCTTCTCGCTGTTCGATGCCGGTTTCGACGCCGCGTGGGAGATCGACCTTTGGGGCAGCAATGCGCGCGCGATCGAGGCTGCCGGCGCGCGCACTGAGGCCGCCGATGCGGCGCGCCGCGAAACGTTGATGCGCGTCATCGCCGAGGTCGTCCGCAGCTATGCCGATCTGCGCGGCGCGCAGGCACGTCACGCCAGCGCCTCCAGCGATTCCGAGGCGCAGGAGGGAATCGCGGGGCTGGTCAACGAACGCTATCGCGGGGGGGAAGCCGCACGCTTCGACTGGCTGCGTGCCGACGCACAGGCCAGATCGACGCGTGCCGCGATCGCCGGGATCGATGCCGATGCCAAGGCTGCGGCATGGCGACTGGCGCTGCTGACGGGCCAGCCCCCCGAGGCGGTATCGGCCAGTCTGCTTAGCCCCGCGCCGCTCCCGGACAGTCCCGCGACGGTTGCGGCGGGTCTCAGATCCGATCTGCTCCGCCGCCGCCCCGATATCGTCCAGGCCGAGCGCGAGCTGGCGGCGGCAACCGCGGATGTCGGCGTGGCCACCGCAGAACTCTTCCCGCGCTTCTCGCTGATCGGTTCGATCGGACAGCAGGCACGCAGCGGCGATGATCTCTTCTCGGGGGCCAGCACGCGCTTCTCGATCGGGCCGAGCCTGCACTGGCCGATCTTCGCGGGCGGGACGATCCGCGCCAACATCCGCGCGGCCGACGCGCGCGCCGATGCGGCTGCAGCGCGCTATGAACGCGCGGTGCTGACCGCGCTCAGCGACAGCGAGACCGCGCTCAACCGCTACGCCGCGGCGCAGGCAACGCGGACCGATCGCGAGGCCGCACGCGCGCAGACCGCCCAAGCACTCACACTCGCGCGCCAGCGTTTCAAGGCGGGCGAGGACGATCTGATCGTGTTGCTCGATGCGCAATCGGCCTATAGCGCGGCCGAGCGCCAGGCGATCGACGCGCGCATCGTGGAGCTTCAGGCGCTCGTTACGCTCTACAAGGCGCTGGGCGGCGGCTGGGAATCGGTCGCAGCTCCGGGCTGATCAGCGGCCGATCAGCGAAACCAGCCGGACCAGCGCCGACTGGCGGTTGGCGCCCGTCTTGGCGAAGATGTTGCGCAGGTGGACACGTGCGGTTTCGCGACTGATCGCGAGGTCCGCGGCGATCTCCGCCAGATCGTGCCCGTTCGCCAGCCGCGCGGAGATCAGCGCCTCGCGGGGCGTCAGACCAAAGGCGCGCTGGAGCAACGCATGGTCCGTACGCTTCTGGTCGGCGTCGACGAGCACGACGAGGGCGGCCGCGTGATAGCCCGCAAGGAAGCGCTGCTCGAACGACAGCGGAAAGATGTTGAGCACCATGCGCGCACCGCCCCGCGACGTCAGCGACAGCGCGCCCGGCTGGCGAATGCGCTGCGAAACCGCGTCGGCGACGAACTGGGCGAGCATATAGTCGCGATCGGCGGCAACCGCGCGCAGCCTGTTGCCCATCGCGACGATCGGATCGCCAATCCGAAGTTGCTCCTCAAAGGCTTCGGTGAGCCGGATCACGCGGCCATGCTCGTCGAGCATTGCCACCATCTCACCCGGCCGCGACAGCGCCCCCGCCCAGTAGGATTCGGTCAGCGCGTCGCCATGCGCCATGCCGAGCCGCAGCGCCGGCGCCAGGATGCGCTGAAGCGCGGCGATGCGCGCGCGGTCCTTCGCCCCGACATGGCCGGCGGCACGCGTCCGGTGCAGCGAAATGCCGACCGCGATGTCGGGCGATATGTCTTCGGCAAAGGACAGGTGATGACGGCTGCCCAGCCGCGCCTCCTGCCAGCTGATATATTCCGCATCACCGGGATGATCCATGTCGACATGGTCGCCATCGGCAAAATTGCGCGACCCCGCACTCGACATCACGACTCGCACCTGCGTATCGCCGGCGCCCATCCCCGCGACATATTCGTCCCACACGCTGCCGACATCGACGTCGAAGCCGATCATTCCGGCATGGACCATCTCGCCGGAACGACGATCGACCACGCCCAGCACCGCACCTACTGCCTGGAAATCACTGAACAATGGCTCGATGAGCGCGGGCCAGCGCCTATCGTCGACCGCCGCCTCGAGTGCGGCGGCGCGCAACGCTGCCGCTTCCTCCCTTCCGAACATCGTCGCTCAACGCCCCCCTGACGCGCCCTTTTGCAACCCTTTGCAGTTAAATATCTTTTTTTCGCAAAACCTAGCCGCAAATGTCATCCTACTCCGTTCGGGTTACAGACTCGTAGCGCCGACGCCACTAATGCCACATCCGCGACCCGAGGGTGGACCGTCCGGCCTGTTGCCGGGTGCGAAGCCTGAATTTGGGCCCGGCTCCTCATGGCGCCGGGCCCATCTTTTCCTGAAAGATCAGCGCCGCGGATCGCCCATTTCGGCGCCGGGCCCGTCGGCCGGCGGATAGAGCGACCATGGCCCCTGTGCCGAACGATCCTCGGGCGATCGCCGGGCGCGGATATTGGCGGCGGCGGTCAGGCGATCGAGCAGACGCTGACCGAAAAGCCAGTGACCTATCCCCGAGTCAGCGTTGATATGGCCGAGCTCGCCGACATCGACGAAATGGCTGCCCCAGAATTTCGCCATGCTGTGCGTGCGATCGATCGTCGCATAGTCATCGTCGCGGCTCGCGACCACGATCGAGGGGAAAGGCAGGCTCACCTTTGGCACGGGACCGAAGCCGCCGAGCGGGCGTGCGACATCACCGCGATCGCAATCGGGGGGCGCGACCAGCAGCGCGCCAGCCACCGGCCAGCCATAGGGCTGCCCTTCCAGCGCCGCCCACCATGCGACTGCCAGGCAACCGAGACTGTGCGCGCACAGGATCACGGGCGCAGGTGCGTTCTTGATCGCATGATCCAGTTTGGTAACCCAGACATTGCGGCGCGGCGCGGTCCACATGCCGAGATCGACGCGTTCGCAATCGCCGCGCGTTTGCTCCCAGATCGACTGCCAGTGCGCCGCACCCGATCCGCCCAGTCCGGGAATGGTGAGCACCAGCGGGGTCGTTCCCCGGCCTGCGAAATGGGCTTCCGACATCGTCGCCTCCTTGCCAATGGGGTGGCAGCCGCGACGCGTGACCAATCGTGGCTGCCTTGACGTGATGTATATTCAATCATTTTAGTTGACAATGGAGCGGCGTCCGGATGTGATGAAACTACGGCAAGGCGATCACCGCTACGCCGTTGCGTTACGGTATTGTAACAATCTGCTGAGGCATTGCGCTTCGAGGGTTTGTCGCTATCATCGTTGCACCGGGGCAAGGCAACCTCCCGGTCAGGCGTTCCCCGCCCAAGCGTTGCGGCATCCTCCGGCTGCGGCCGGAAGCAGGGGAACGTGTACGTGACAACTCCACATTTTTCGGATCTCGTTCGGGTTTTCGGCCGGATAGGCCTGATCAGCTTTGGCGGCCCGGCGGGCCAGATCGCACTCATGCACCGCGAGGTGGTTGAGGAGCGCGACTGGATCGAGGAGGATGCCTATCTGCGCGCGCTCAACTTCTGCCATCTGCTGCCCGGGCCCGAGGCGCAACAGCTCGCGACCTATATCGGATGGCGGCTGCACGGGCTGAAGGGCGGCCTCGCCGCGGGGCTGCTCTTCGTGATACCGGGCGCGGCAGTGATGCTCGGCCTGTCGCTGCTCTACGTCTTTGCCGCGGGGTTCGATTGGTTCGACGCGCTATTCCTCGGCGTCAAGGCGGCGGTGCTCGCGATCGTCGTCCAAGCGCTGATCCGCATCGGCAGCCGCGCGCTCAACACGCGCTTCAAGCTGGGGTTGGCGGCACTCTCCTTCATCGCGCTGTTCCTGTTCGACCTGCCCTTTCCGATCGTCGTGCTGGGCGCGGGCGCGATCGGCATGATCGCTGCCGCAACGCGGCCCGAATTGCTCAAGCTGAAGCCGGCCAATGGGCCGCCGCCATCCGCACAGCGCGGTGCGATGTTGCTCCGGTCGCTTCGGGCGATACTCGGCTGGGGGCTCGTATGGGCTGCGCCAATGGCGCTGATCTGGCTGTGGCTCGGCCCCGATCATACGCTGTTCCGCATCGGCACCTTTTTCTCGCAGCTCGCGGTGGTGACGTTCGGAGGCGCCTATGCGGTGCTCGCTTATATGGCGCAGGAGGCGGTGCAATCCTATCACTGGCTGAGCGCCGGCGAGATGGCCGACGGGCTCGGGCTGGCGGAGACGACGCCCGGGCCGCTGATCCTCGTCACCCAGTTCGTCGGCTTTCTCGGCGCCTTCCGGGCGCCCGAACCCTTTTCGCCGTTGGTCGCGGGATTGCTCGGTGCGGGGCTCACCACCTGGGTCACCTTTGCCCCGTGCTTCCTCTGGATCTTCGCCTTCGCGCCATGGATCGAGCGGCTCGAGCATGCGCGCAAGCTGCAGGGTGGGCTCGCCGCGCTGACCGCCGCGGTGGTGGGGGTGATCGCCAACCTCACCGCCTGGTTCGCGCTTCACGTGCTCTTCGCGCGCGTCGAGGAAGTGCGCGGCGGCGCGGTGCGTCTTTATGTGCCCGACTGGACAACGCTCGACTGGAAGGCGGCTCTGCTCGCCTTGCTCGCAGCGGCGCTGCTGTTCCGCACAAAGCTTGGCGTGTTGCGCGTTCTCGGCATCTCCGCGCTGGCGGGACTGCTCCTGTCGCTGGCCGGTTGACCGCCCTTGAGCCTGATCGTTTGAGGTTGAAGCGCTACGCGCTTCAGCCGAAAGCGTGAATCAGGCTCTATTCCAATAGTCTAAGGCGTCGCCTTGGGTGCGGGTTTAGGCACGCCCGCCGAGCCCAGGCTGCCCAGATAGGCGAGCAGGTTGGCGCGATCCTGCGGGCGGCGGACCCCGCCAAAGGCCATCTTGTTGCCGGGGATCGCGCGCGCGGGGCTCGCCAGATACCGGTCCAGCTCCTCATAGGTCCAGTTGCCCGGATGTGTGCCGATCGCGGGCGAATAGGCAAAGCCGCCGCGCGCCGCCACATCGCGCCCGACCACGCCCCACAGATTGGGGCCGGTGCGGTCGGCGCCCCCCTGATCGAAGGTATGGCACGACGCGCATACCCCCGCGACGCTCTTGCCCCGCGCGGGGTCGGCGCTGGCGAGCAACGTGCCGAGATCGGGCGGCGGTGCCGCCGGCACCGCTGCCGCCGCACCCGCGGCAGGCGGGGGGATCGCCCCACGATCGACCGCACGCAGGTAGCCCGCAAGCCGGTTGTGATCGCCGGGCGCGTTGAGGCCCTCAGGCCAGCTTCGCTGGAGCGCGGCGAGGTCGACGGGCTGGTCGAGGTCCGCAGGTTTGTAGGCGGGCTCGTCGGGATAGCTGACGCCGATCAGCCGGTCGGCCATCCACCCGCCTCCGAATGCCACGATCAACGCCATGCTCACCGCGGCGCTGATCTTGGTCCATTCCCATCCGTCCATGGCTCACCCACCCCAATCGAGAAACAGGATACGCGTCCACAGCGTGTAGTCGGACTCGATCAACATCAGCCCGACCAGCGTGGCGAGACACACCGGCGGCACGAGGATCGCATAGACCAGCGCCAGCCTTTCCCACGCCATGTGCATGAAGATCGCGACGATCAGCCCCGCCTTGAGCAGCATGAAGGTGACGATCAGCACCCAGCGCATGATGCCGTGCACCTCGAAATAGTCGACCATGTACGACATCGCGCTCAGCACGAAGAGATAGCCCCAGACCTTGAGATAGACGCCGATCGGGTGCTGTTGCCCCGTCGCGTGCCCCCCCGCCGCGGGGAGCGCGGCGTCGGCAGGCATCTCGTGGGTGGTCGCGTGGTTCATGCCTGCCCCCTCACCACAGATAGAAGAATGCGAAGATGAAGACCCAGACGAGGTCGACGAAGTGCCAGTAGAGCCCCGCGATCTCGACCGCCGAATAGTCGCCGCTGCGGTCATAATGGCCGCGCAGCACCTTCGACGCGACGATCAGCAGCATGATAACGCCCGCCGAGACATGGAGCCCGTGAAAGCCCGTGATCATGAAGAACGACGCGCCGAACTGCGCCGCGCCCATCGGATTGCCCCAGGGGCGGACGCCTTCGTGGATCAGCTTGGTCCATTCGAACGCCTGCATGCTGACAAAGGTCGCGCCGAGCAGCGCGGTCGCGAACATCAGCGCCGCTGTCACCTTGCGGTTCCGCCGATAGCCGAAATTGACCGCCATCGCCATTGTGCCACTCGACGAGATCAGCACGAAGGTCATGATCGCGATCAGGATCAGCGGGATATGCTGGCCCGCGATGGTGAGTGCGAAGACCTCGCTCGCATTGGGCCAGGGCTCGGTGACCGAACCGCGCATCGTCATATAGGAGGTGAGGAAGCACGAGAAGATGAAGGTGTCCGAAAGCAGGAAGATCCACATCATGGCCTTCCCCCAATGGACCGACTTGAACACCTCCTGATCGGCCGACCAGTCGGACGCGAGGTCGCGCAGCCCCTCGAGCACGGGGTCGGCGGGATCGGCCTTGGTCACCATATCTTGCGCCATGCATCGCTTCCCTCAGGTCATCAGCAGCAATCCGAACATCACGAACCAGACAAGCAGCAGGAAATGCCAGTAGCGCGCGCAGAGCCTGACCGAGGGCGCGACAACCGCGGCGCTCGCGCCGCGCAGCACGCGCACGCTGGTCCGTCCCCAGGCGACGAGGCCGCCAAGAATATGGAGCCCGTGCAACGCGGTGATCAGGTAGAAAAACGCAACCGCCGGATTGCCCGTGATCAGCGGTCCCGGCGGCGGCGCAAACGGATCGTCGACCGCGGTGCAGAGCACCGAATGGAGCGCAAGGAAATGGCCCGCGGTGTCGAGCTGGCGCCACACCGTGATCTGGCCTGCAAGGAACGCGACCGCGAGCACCCCGCCCGCGATGAACCATGTCGTAAGGGTGCGCGCGTCACCCTTGCGCGCCGCCACGGTTGCGGCGTGCAGCGCGAGGCTGCTCAGCATGAGCGCCGCTGTATTGACCCAGAGCAGCGGCGGCTCGGCGATCCGTGCCCAGTCGGCCGCGCCATGCCCGATCGGACCATGCGCGCCCATGCGCATCAGATAGGCCGACGCGATGAGCGCGAAGAGCGCAGCGACCACGCCCAGGAACACGCCGAGAAATACTCCGGCATCGGCCGCGCGGCGCTCGGCATCCTCCTTCACGTCCGTGCGCGCCCCGATCCCCGGCGACAACCAGGGCTTGTCGGTGAGGGCGCCGAACATGCTCACGAGCGGTGTGACTCGCCCGCGGGGGGCTCGTTCTGCGGGATGAAATCCCTTGGCGCGCCGGGCACGCTATAGTCATAGGCCCAGCGATAGACGACGGGGAGCCTCGGCCCCCAATTGCCGTGGCTCGGCGGCGTTTCGGGCGTCTGCCATTCGAGCGAGGTCGCCCCCCAGGGATTGGGGTCGGCCTTGGGCCCGCGGAACAGGCTCCAGAACATATTCCAGAAGAAGATCATCTGCGCCACGAACACGACCAGCGCGGCGATGGTGATCGCCTGATTGGCGAGGTGCACGGAGTCGGGGATGAACGCGGTCTCGCCCAGCGCATAATAGCGCCGCGGAACGCCGAGGAAGCCGAGATAGTGCATCGGCAGATAGACCGCATAGACGCCCAGGAATGTGATCCAGAAATGGATCTTGCCCAGTCTCTCGTTCCACATCCGCCCGGTGATCTTGGGATACCAGTGATAGATCGCGCCGAAGATCACGAGGATCGGTGAAACCCCCATCACCATATGGAAATGGCCCACGACGAAGAAGGTGTCGGAAAGCGGCACGTCGACGCTGACATTGCCGAGGAACAGCCCGGTCAGCCCGCCATGGATGAAACTGAACAGGAATCCGATCGCGAACAGCATCGGCACGCGCAGATGGATGTCGCCACGATAGAGCGTCAGGATCCAGTTATACACCTTGATCGCGGTCGGGATCGCGATGATCAAGGTCGAGGTCGCGAAGAAATAGCCGAAATAGGGGTTCATGCCACTGACGTACATATGGTGCGCCCAGACGAAGAAGCTGAGCGCACCGATGATCACGATCGCCCAGACCATCATCCGGTATCCGAAGATGTTCTTGCGCGAATGGACGCTGATCAGGTCGGAGACGATCCCGAATGCCGGCAGCGCGACGATATAGACCTCGGGATGGCCGAAGAACCAGAACAGGTGCTGGAACAGGATCGGACTGCCGCCTTCATAGCCCAGCTCCTTCCCCATCGAGATGATCGCGGGCATGAAGAAGCTGGTCCCCGCGATGCGATCGAGAAGCATCATGATCGCGGCGACGAACAGCGCGGGAAAGGCCAGCAGCGCCATGATGCTCGCGACGAAGATGCCCCAGACCGAACAGGGCATCCGCATCAGCGTCATCCCCTTGGTGCGCGCCTGGAGCACGGTCGTCACATAGTTGAGCCCGCCCATCGTGAAGCCGACGATGAAGAGCGCGAGCGACACCAGCATCAGGATGATGCCGTACTGGTGGCCGGGCGTGCCTTCGAGAATGGTTTGCGGCGGGTAGAGCGTCCAACCCGCGCCCGTGGGGCCGCCCGGCACGAAGAAGCTCGCCACCAGCACGATCACCGCGAGCAGATAGACCCAGTAGCTGAGCATGTTGACGAAGGGGAACACCATGTCCCGCGCGCCCACCATCAGCGGGATCAGATAGTTGCCGAAACCGCCCAGCAGCAACGCGGTCAGCAGATAGACCACCATGATCATCCCGTGCATGGTGACATACTGGAGATATTGCGTCGGCTGGATGAAATCGAAGGTATCAGGAAAGCCCAGTTGCAGCCGCATCAGCGCGGAGAGCACCAGCGCCACCAGCCCGATCGCGATCGCGGTGAGCGAATACTGGATCGCGATGACCTTGTGGTCGAGGCTCCAGACATATTTGCCGATCCATGTCTTGGGGTGATGAAGCGGCGTGAGATCGTCGGCGAGTGTCGTTGCCATCAGCGTGCCCCCCTTGCGCTCGCGCCGGGTGCCGCAACCTGCGCCAGCTGCGCCCCGTCGGCTCCCGCCTCGGCCATAAGCTGGCCGAAGGTCGGCTGTTCGCTCAGCCAGCTTCCGAAATCGCGCTCATTGGCGACGATCACGGTCCCGCGCATCATGTGATGCCCCGTGCCGCACAGCTCGGCGCAGAGGATCTCGTAGGTTCCGGTCCGCGTGGGCGTCATCCAGAAATAGGTGACGATACCCGGCACCAGATCCATCTTCGCGCGGAAGTGCGGCACGTAGAAATCGTGGAGCACGTCCTTGGAACGCAGCACGACCTTGACGGGCTTGTCGACGGGCAGGTGCAGTTCGTTGGTCTCGACCAGCACGTCATCGCGGCCATAGGGATCGCGCGGATTGATGCCGAACGTATTGTCGGGGGTGATATGGCTGACATTGGCGCCGCCCAGCACGCCGTCGGCGCCGGGAAAACGGAAGGCCCATTGCCATTGCTGCCCCGTCGCCTCGACCACCGCCGCGTCCTTGGGCACGGTCACATATTGATGCCAGGCGATCAGCCCGGGCGCGAGCATCCCGGCGATGCCGATCCCGGTCCAGAAGGTCAGCCGCTTTTCGAGCCTTGCATTCTCGGGATCGAAATGCGCCCTGTGGCCGGGGCGGTTGCGATAGCGCACGATGCACCACGCGATGAACAGGTTGAGCGCGACGAAAGCCACCGCGCAGATCCACAGCGTGACCATCAACGCATCGTCGATAGAGCCCCAGTTGGACGCACGCGGGGTAAGCCACCACGGACTGAACAGGTGAAAGGCGATCGAGCCAAGCACGAGCAGCGCGATTACTATTGCGACAGCCATCCTCTCTCCCGCTGTTGCCGTGGCGCCCGGGATACCGAGGTGGACCGTTACTGGTTCGCCCCGGCACGCGGGAAGCAACCAACTCGTCTTATGATTCGACTATATATGACGAAAACATCAAGGGAAAGCGCGTCCTTCGATGGCCGCGAGATATGGCTTCACGCGCCGTCCTGCGCGACCGGATAGCCCATTTCGCGCCACGATTTCATGCCCCCGTCAAGCGCGGTCGCGCGCCTGAAGCCAAGCTCGCGCAACGTCGCCGCGGCGAGCGTCGAAACCTTGCCGAATTCGCACACGGTCAGGATCCGGACGGTCGGATCGGGCAGTTCCTGGTTGACGCGCAGCTCGAGCTGGCCGCGCGGCAGATTGTGCGCGCCATGAATATGTCCTGCGTCATAGGCGCCGCGCTCGCGGACATCGAGCACGATCAGGTCGTCATCACCCGCTTCCAGCCGCACCGCCAGCTCCGTCAGCGACATGAAGGGCACCTTGCTCGCCGCCTCGGCAAGCATCTGCTCGACGGTCTTGCCGCCGCACATATTGGTGCGAAGCGCCTCGGTCATGTGATCGGGGGCGCTGAGGTTCAGATGCTCCATCATCTCGACAAAGGCCCGGCGATCGCGCTGCTGGAGCCGCGCATTCTCCGCGATCTCGCGCGCGATGGTACTCGAGACCTGCCCCTTATAGTCATGCGCGGGAAACACCTCGGTCGCCGGCTCGAGCTTCAGAATGATGTTGAACAGGCTGTCATAGAGCGCATCGGCGTCCCCCGTCGGCAGATCGGTGCGTCCGGTGCCGCCGATCAGCAGCGTGTCGCCCGTGAACAGCCTGTCCCCGACATGCAGGCACATCGAGTCGTTGGTGTGGCCCGGCGTGTGGATCGCCTGAAGCCGGAGATCGCCGAAGATCAGCATGTCGCCGTCGTCGAGCCGCAGATCGGCATGGGACGCGACGCTGTTGCGGTGCATCACCGCGGGCACGCCCAAGCGCTCCTTCAACTCGCGCGCGGCCGAAAAATGATCGGCATGGGTGTGCGTGTCGACCACATAGCGCAGGCGCAGTCCCTCGCGCGCAAGCAATCCCAGATAGCGGTCCAGCTGCGGAAGCGCGGGATCGATCAGTATCGCCGAACAGCTATTGGCGCAGCCGAGAAGATAGGACTGGCAACCGCCTGTACTGATCCGCTCGAAGATCATTCGTCCGCTTTTTCGGGCTGACGGACCACACGCATATACGGCTTCACCGTCGTCCAGCCTTCGGGGAAGAGCGCCTCGGCGTCCTCGTTCGAAACCGCAGGCACGATGATCACGTCCTCACCCTGCTTCCAGTTCACGGGTGTCGCCACCTTGTATTCGGCGGTGAGCTGGCACGAGTCGATCAGGCGCAGCACCTCATCGAAATTGCGTCCGGTGCTCATCGGATAGACGAGCATCGCCTTTATCAGCTTGTCGGGGCCGATCAGATAGACCGTCCGCACCGTCTGGTTGTTGAGCGGCGTACGCCCTTCGGCGCTGTCGCCGGCATCGGCCGGGAGCATGTCGTAGAGCTTGGCGACCGCGAGATCGTGATCCGCGATGATCGGATAGGTGACATCACCGCCCGTCACGTCCTTGATGTCGCTCAGCCAGCGCTCATGATCGCCGAGGGGATCGACCGACAGGCCGATCACCTTGCAGTTGCGCGCGGCGAACTGATCCTGGCATTTCGCGAGGTAGCCCAGCTCTGTGGTGCAGACGGGGGTGAAGTCCTTGGGATGGGAAAACAGCATGCCCCACGAATCGCCCAGCCACTCATGGAAATTGATCGTTCCCTGCGTGGTTTCGGCGGTGAAGTCGGGGGCGCGTTCAGCGATTCGCAACGCCATGATTTCCTCCTTCGAGAGACCCCCGACATAGCAAATCCGGCGTTTTTCTGCCACGAAGATAGTTGTTCAGATATCAAGCTGTTAGGCGAAACAAGGCCAGTCGCCCGCGCCGGGCCAGCGTCCGCACAGCGAGCGCCAGGCAATCGCGAGCGCGCCGGTCAGCCCGGCCGACGCGCCCGCACCCGGCGCGGCCACATAGCTGTCGAGCGCGCGCGTCCACGTATTCAGCCCATAACCGCCGAGCTTTGCGGCCAGCGCATCGCGGACGAGAGCGTGCATATGCCCCGCCTCCATCACCCCGCCGCCGAGAATGATGCGCTGCGGCTGAAGCGCATAGGTTAGATTGACACATAGCGTGGCGAGATAATCGGCCTCCACCGCCCAGGCGGGATGATCGTGGGGCAGACTGGCGGCATCGACCTGCCAGCGCGCCGCGATCGCGGGGCCGCTCGCCAGCCCCTCCAGACAATCGCCATGATAGGGACAGATACCTGCAAAAGCCGTGTCGTCAGGCGCGCGAGGAATGCGCATGTGCCCCGCCTCGGGATGATTGGCGCCGCCATGCGGCACACCGCCGATCACCACGCCGACCCCGATCCCGGTGCCCACCGTGACATAACAGAAGCAATCGAGCCCTTGCGCGCTGCCGAACAGCATCTCGCCCACCGCCGCCGCATTGACGTCGGTGTCGAGGGTCACGGGCACGCTGTTTGTGCGTTCAAAATGGCCAACCAGATCGACTCCCGACCAGCCCGGCTTTGGGGTGGCCGTGATCGTGCCGAAATCGGGTGCGGCGCGATCGAGCGAAAGCGGCCCGAAACTGCCGATCGCCATCGCGCCGATCGGCCCGTGCGCCGCGACTGCACGCCCGAAAAAGTCGCTCGCCGCGCCCAGCGTTTCGGCGGGCGTGGTGGTAGGGATCCGCACCCGTTCGATCACCGCACCGTCGGGCCGCGCCACAGCACACAGGAACTTGGTGCCCCCCGCCTCGATCACCGCCAGCAACCCGTTGTGCCCCTTGGTCATCGACTGCCCGGCCCTTCCTTCTTCGCCAAGCCGAGGATGCGGCGTGCACCGCCGTCCTGCAAGCGCCTGCGCTAGCCCGCCCAGAGCATCTGTGCGACCGGGTTTTTCGGATGGGCGAGCAGCCGGATCGTCATGCCCACCGACATGACGACGAGCAATGGACGGATCAGCTTGCCGCCAAAGCGCATTGCGGTCATCGAGCCGAGACGCCCGCCGATGATGCTGGCCCCCGCCATCGCAAAGCCGAGGGTCCAGTAGATATGCCCGCCCGCCGTCATCACGATCACCGCGCCGATATTGCTCGCGAAGTTGAGCAGCTTGGTATTGGCCGTCGCGCGGATCAGCCCGAAGCCGAGCAGCGAGATCAGGCTAATCGCGAAGAAGGAGCCCGTGCCCGGTCCGAACAGCCCGTCATAGAAGCCGATCGCGGCTGCGACCGCGCTATAGGCCGGAATCTCGATGCGGTGGCGCAGGTCGACCTCGCTCATCGCCGGCGAGAGCAGGAAGTAGAGCGCGATCAGGATCAGCAGCCCGGGAACGAGCCCCGCCAGGAATGACGGATCGATATGCTGCACGACAAGCCCGCCCCCCATCGCGCCGACGAACGAGCCGGCAACGGGCAGCGCCATGCGCCGCAGGTCGATATGGCCCGAACGCCAGAAGGTGTAGCAGGCGGTAGCCGAACCGAAGCTCGACTGCACCTTGTTGGTGCCGAGCGCGAGCACGGGCGGCACGCCCGCGCCCAGCAGCGCGGGGAGCGTCAGCAGCCCGCCGCCGCCCGCGATCGCATCGATGAATCCCGCCACGGCAGCGACCACGACGAGGAACAGGAAGGTTTCGGTGGCGAGTTCAACCATGCCGCGGATCAGCGGCCAATCGCGGCTTCCGCGCGTTCGCGCAGCCTTTCCACGGCTGCGGCATGAATGCCGGGCGCGGACGCGATGACGCCGAAGGCCTCACCCTTGGTGCTGTTGAAGCGCAGCGCAGAGCCGAAGGCGTCGGTCACGGCCACGCCCGCCTCGCGTGCGATCAGCACCGCGGCTGCGATATCCCATTCATTGCCCCAGCGAATCGTCGCGACCAGATCGGCCTCGTCGGCGGCGACCATCGCGATCCGCAGCGCGATCGAGTTGGGCTTTTCGACCGCTGTCAGGTCGCGATCGACCTTGGGCAGAGCGTCGGTGGGCACGCGCGCGCCGGGGAAGATCCTACGGCTGCTGCCCACGAGCTTCTCCCCGTTGCGCCAGGCGCCCTGCCCCGCGACCGCGCGCCAATGCTCGCCGCGTGCCGGCGCGTCGAGTACGCCGAGAATGGGTCGCCCGCCCTCGACCAGCGCGACTGACACCGCCCAGCCCGGCCGGCCGCGAATATAGTCGCGCGTGCCGTCGATCGGATCGACCACCCAGACGCGCGGAACAAGCAGGCGGTCGGGATGGTCGGCGGTTTCCTCGGATAACCAGCCCGCCTCGGGATCGATTTCGGAGAGCCGCGCGCGGAGGATGTCGTTGGCGGCAAGATCGATCTCGCACACGGGGTTGCCCGGCGCCTTTTCCCATTGCGTGAACTCGCCGCGCCAGCGGCCATGCGCCATCGCCGCCGCCTCGGCCGCCGCGGCGGCGACCCGGTCGATCAGCGCCTCAGCCACCCGCGACCGTCATGCCATCGACGCGCAGCGTGGGAACGTTGCTCGCATAGCGGAATTCGAGGTCATTGGCGGGAATGAGCGCGCGGTACATGTCCTTCAGATTGCCCGCTATGGTGAGTTCAGCGACGGGGCGCGTGAGCGCGCCATTCTCGATCAGGAAGCCCGCGGCACCCCGACTGTAGTCGCCCGTCACGCCATTCACGCCCATGCCGATCAGCTCGGTGACATAGATTCCCTGTCTGATATCGGCCATCAGCGCGCTCGGCGTGTCGGTGCCGGGCAGCATGTGGAGGTTGCTGCTCCCCGCTCCCGGCGCGCCGCCGATCCCGCGCGAGGCATGGCCCGTCGGTTCGAGCCCAAGCTGACGGGCAGCCGCCGTCGCCATCAACCAGCCGGTGAGTAGGCCCTTGTCGATGATCGTCGTCTTGTGCGTCGCCAGCCCCTCGCCATCGAAGGGGCGCGAGCGCAGGCCGCGGACGCGGTGGGGATCGTCGAGGACCGTGATGCCGGAGCCGAAAACCTCTCCGCCCAGGCTGTCGAGCAGGAAGCTGGTCTTGCGCGCGATCGCTGCGCCAGTGATTGCGCCTATCAGATGGCCGAGCAGGCTGCTTCCCACACGCGGATCGAAGACCACGGGCATCGGGCCGCTCGCGGGACGGATGGGATCGAGCTTGGCGATCGCGCGCTCGCCCGCCTGACGGCCGATCGCGGCGGCATCCTCGAGGTCGCTCAGGTACCGCGCCGAATGATAGGCATAGTCGCGCTGCATCGCGCCGCCGTTGCCCGCAAGCACGCTGGCCGAAACGCCATGCCCGGTGCCGGCATAGCCACGCGAAAATCCCGTGCTCGTGCCGAGCGCGATGACGGTCCGGCTTGCACTTGCGCCCGCACCCTCGCTGTTGGTGACGCCGGCGACGCTGCGCGCCGCGTCCTCGCATTCGAGCGCACGTGCCTTGAGCGCGGCGGGATCGGTTTCAGCACCGTCATCTATGTCGATCGCGGGCAGATCGCCGCGCATCAGCCGCTCTTCGGGCGCGAGCGCGGCATAAGGATCCTCAGGCGCCTCGCGCGCCATCGCGACAACGCGGTCGACCAGCGCATCAAAGGCCTGCGACGACAGATCCGAGGTCGAAGCGCTTGCGGAGCGCTGCCCAACGAACACGCGCAGGCCGACCTCCTCGCCCTCCGACCGCTCGACATCCTCGAGCGCGCCGAGCCGCATCTGCACCTGCGTCGAGGCGCCGCCGATATAAATCGCGTCCGCGGCATCGGCACCGCCCTTTCGCGCGCGCGCCACGAGATCGGCGATCTGATTTTCGGCTTGGGTTACGCTGAGCATCAGCCGCGCTTAGGCCGAGCCGCGCGAACGTTCAAGCAGCCGATCCCACCGCGGCGCAGGCGAGGAAGACGAGGAAGCCCGCAAAACGGTTCGACCGGAACTTGATCAGCCCGTCGAGCCCATCATCGGGGTTGAGCGTCACCACCTGCCAGAACAAATGCAGCGTCGCGGGAAACAGTGCGACGAGCGCGAGCGGATCGGGCCGGAGCGTCCAGATCGCCGCGGCCCAGAGCAGCACGGCGAGCGTGTAGCAGAGAAGCACGCCGCCGCGGACATGGCCGCCCATGCGCAGTGCCGAGGAGCGCACGCCGATCAGCGCGTCGTCTTCCCGGTCCTGCAGCGCGTAGAGCGTGTCATAGCCGATCACCCAGAATATCGAGCCGGCATAGAGCAGCAGCACGGGACCCGCGAGGTCGCCGCGGATCGCGGCCCAGCCGACAAGCGCCCCCCATGTGAAGACGAGTCCGAGCCAGGCCTGCGGCCACCATGTGATCCGCTTCATGAAGGGATAGGCGGCGACCAGCACGAGGCTGCCCAGGGCGACGATCTGCGCGAAGGGCTGGAGCTGGAGCAGCGCGAGCAGGCCGATGAGGCACAGCACGAGCAGCCAAACCCACGCCGCCTTCAGAGAAATCAACCCGCTCGCCAGCGGCCGGCTGCGCGTGCGCGCCACCTGCCGGTCGAGATCGCGGTCGACGATGTCGTTGTAGACGCAGCCCGCGCCGCGCATCGCGATACTGCCGAGCAGGAACCAGAAGACCAGTGGCCATTGATCCGCCAGCCCGCCCGCGAGCGCCAGCCCCCAGGCGCAGGGCCAGAAGAGCAGCCACCAGCCAATCGGCCGGTCGAGGCGCGCGAGCAGCGCCAAGCCGCGGATCTTGTCGGGCAGGACGCGTATCAGCCCGCGATACTGGGTGTCGGGGACGATCTCGGGTTCTTGGGGCACGCTGTTCATGCTAGGCGGCGCAATCCATTGACGACTTTCCGAGCTTTCTTATGCCCGCAACCCCCGCATGGCCACCCGAAAGCGCGCCGCGGCTGTTCGTCGACAACGAACTTGCCGACGGGCAGGAGATCCGCGTCGATGGCGGACAGGCGCATTACCTGATCTCGGTGATGCGGCTGAAGCAAGGGGGTGCGGTCAAGCTGTTCGACGACCGCACGGGGGAATGGCTGGCCGAGGCGACCGCGATCGGCAAGCGCGACCTGATACTGAGCGTGACCGCGCGGCTGCGCGCACGCGAGGCTGTGCCCGACCTCTGGCTCTGCGCCGCACCGATCAAGAAGGGGCGCGTCGACTGGGTGGCGGAAAAGGCGTGCGAGCTGGGCGTCGGTCGGCTGGTGCCCGTCCTCACGCGCCGCACCGTGATCGACCGCGTCAACACCGAGCGGCTGCGCGCACACATGATCGAAGCGGCGGAACAGTGCGGCCGCACCGCGCTTCCCGAAATGGCCGAGCCGGTGAAGCTCGCCGCGCTGCTCAGGGACTGGCCGGAAGACCGGACGCTGTTCTTCGCCGATGAGGAAGGCGGCGTCACCGCCTTCGAAGCGATGCGCGCGCACCCCGGCCCGGCGGCCATCCTTGTCGGCCCCGAAGGCGGCTTCGACGACGAGGAGCGCATGGCGATCCGCGCGCTGCCCCAGGCGGTGGGAATCACGCTCGGCCCGCGCATCCTGCGCGCGGAGACAGCAGCCGCGGCAGCAACGAGCGTCTGGATGGCGGCCGCGGGTGACTGGCAGGTCGCGTAAGCGCCTCATAAAAAACGCTCCCCCCTTCACAAGTCGACCGTCGCAAACCATCTGCACATCCGCGCTGGCCAATGGGGGGCGGCAGGGCTAAGGGCGGGCAATGAGCACTAAGACGGTTTCAAATGGCAACGATCCGGTCATTGAGACCCGGGATCAGCTCGTCGCGGCCTTTGCCAAGGGTGAAAAGCCTAAGGAAGACTGGCGGATCGGCACCGAGCACGAAAAATTCGTCTATTGCACGCGCGACCATCATGCCCCCTCCTATGAAGAGCCCGGCGGCATCCGTGATCTGCTCGGCTGTTTGACGCAATTCGGGTGGTCGCCGGTCGAGGAGAACGGCAATGTCATCGCACTGTCGGGCAATGACGGCACGGTAAGCCTTGAGCCTGCGGGACAGCTGGAGCTTTCCGGGGCCCCGCTCGAGAACCTCCACCAGACCTGCGCCGAAACGGGCCGCCACCTCGAACAGGTGAAGGCGATCGGCGACAAGACGGGCAAGGGCTTCCTTGGCCTTGGCATGTGGCCCGACAAGACGCGCGAAGAGCTGCCGATCATGCCCAAGGGGCGCTACGATATCATGCTGCGCCATATGCCGCGCGTGGGCACGCTCGGACTCGACATGATGCTCCGCACCTGCACGATCCAGGTCAATCTGGACTATGCGAGCGAAGCCGACATGGTGAAGAAGTTCCGCGTCGGGCTCGCGCTCCAGCCGCTGGCGACCGCGCTCTTCGCCAATTCGCCCTTCACTGAGGGCAAGCCGAACGGCTTTCTGAGCTATCGCAGCCATATCTGGTCCGACACCGATCCCGCGCGCACGGGCATGCTGCCCTTCGTGTTCGAGGACGGGTTCGGCTATGAGCGCTATGCCGATTATGCGCTCGATGTGCCGATGTACTTCGTCTACCGGGACGGCAAATATATCGACGCGGCGGGCCAGAGCTTCCGCGATTTCCTGCAGGGCAAGCTGCCCGCGCTACCGGGCGAACTGCCGACCGAATCCGACTGGTCCGACCATCTCTCCACCGCCTTCCCGGAAGTGCGCATGAAGAGCTTCCTCGAGATGCGGGGCGCCGATGGCGGGCGCTGGAACAAGATCTGCGCGCTGCCCGCCTTCTGGGTGGGGCTGCTCTATGACCAGACCGCGCTCGATGCGGCATGGGATCTGGTCAAGGACTGGTCGATGGACGAACGCCAGCTTCTCCGCGACTCGGTGCCCAAACTCGCGCTCGACGCGCCTGTTGCGGGCGGCCGCACACTCCACGACATCGCGCCGCAAGTGCTCGAGATCGCGGGCGCGGGCCTCAACGCGCGTGCGCGGTTCAACTCATCGGGCGACAACGAAAGCGGCTTCCTCGATCCGCTGCGCGAGGTCGTCGCGTCGCGCAAGGTCCCCGCGCAGCGCCTGCTCGACAAATATCACGGCGAATGGGGCGGCGACCTGAGCCGCATCTATGCCGATATGAGCTTCTGAGGCGTCAGGGCCCCGGCTTGCGTCCGGTGAGCCAGCGGATCAGCCGCGGGATGGGGCCGTTGCGCTCCATCCACTCGGCATAGTCGCGATAGGCGGGATCCTGCCCCAGATGCGCTTCCTCGGTCTGGGCGCGCCAGTAATAGACACCGCTCACCACCGCAAGGATCGCGGTGTTGCGCGCGGCGTCGACAAGGCTGCCCGAGGTCGCGAAGAAGGGCAGCAGGGACAGCCACCAGAACAGGTTCTTCGACAGATAGGCAGGATGCTTGGTCCAGACATAGGGCCCGTGCGTCAGGATACCGCGATGCGTGAGGTTGGAAAAGCGCAGCCCGAACGCCACCGTCGCCCAGGCATAGATCGCGGTCAGCATGACGAGCGCGATCCCTGTCCCCACCAGGAACACCGGATAATTGGCAAACCACATCGCCCAGTCGCCCGCCGCCTTGTGATGGTCGAGCGGCCCGCCGGGGTTCATCAGGATGAAGGGTGGATAGCAGATCAGCGCCGCGGTCCAGCCGGCGGCGTAAGGATTTGCCGATCGGATATGCGCGTCCAACGGCTTAAACGTAAGCGCGTAGCCGACGGTCGCGAACATCACGTCGACGACGAACATGCCCGTGATCAGCCAGTTGATGAGCGGCACCGGCCCCGACAGGATTTCCGCAACCGGCGCGTGTACGAAATCGCCGAAGCCGCCGGGCACGATCGAGAGCATGAAGGCAAGGAAGAAGCCCTTCACCGCCCAGGCGCGTAAATGGTCATGGAGCTTTTCGCGATCCGCGATTCCCTGCCCCGCGAGCCATTGGCCGAAGACCCAGGCGCCATCGCGCGGATCGATCAGTCGCCGGTCGAGCCACAGTACATAGGGTATCGAGAGCCCGACCAGCCAGGGTGCCGCGGTCGCGAGCACCGACATGGAGAACTGGTAGCTGCCCTCCCAATACCAGCGCCCGATGCAATAGATCACCGCGATGATACCCCAGGTCGCCCACAGCCCCGCAATCTTGCTGATGCTGACATCGAGCGCCTCGCCGAGCGGGCGCGGTGGCATCGACCAGTCGATCCCGGTCGAAGGATTGCGGTGGACGCGGTCGACGAACAATGACCAGCCAACCATCGGCAGCCCGCACCACAGTACCGCCATCAGCGCAGAATGGGGTCCGTCCATGCCGAACTGCCGCGCGATCGCAATCCATGCGAACAGCCCGGCAAGCCCCGCCACGCCCACGCCATGGCTGACCGCGGAACGCGGTCGCGTATCGACGGAGGTGGCTTCGGCCTCGATCCTGCTGTGCACGGTCATGGCCCCCGCTTAGCGGGCAATGGTTAGCGGTGCGTGAAGCGGGGGGGCTAGACCGGCAGCCAGAGGCTGGCGCGCAGCCCGCCGCCGGCGCGATTGGCGAGCGTCAGGCGACCGCCATGCTGGAGCACGATGGCGCGCGCGAGCGCGAGGCCGAGCCCCGTGCCGCCCGTCTCGCGGCTGCGCGATTCTTCCATCCGCGTGAAAGGACGGAACATCGCCTCTACCTTGTCGTCGGGGATACCCGGGCCGTCATCGTCGATCGTCACGACCACGCCGCCATCCTGGACGCCCGTCGCAACCACGGCCTTGTCCCCATATTTGACGGCGTTGTCGATCAGGTTGCGTACCGCGCGCGTGATCAACGTCGGACGCAGCGTGACCGTCGTGCGCGGAGCATCGGCCAGGACGACATCTGCGCCCAGGGCCTGGAAATCGTCGACCACCGAATCGAGCAGCGCGCCGAGATCGACGCGTGTCTCGGGCTCGCTCGGGCGGCCCAGCCGCGCAAGCGAGAGGATGTCGTCGAGCGTCCGGTTCATCTCGTCGATCGTGGCGGCGGCGCGATCGCGCTCGCCATCCTCGTCGATTCCCTCGACGCGTACGCGCAGCGACGCCAGCGGAGTCCTGAGATCATGCCCGATCGCACCCAGCATGCGGTCTTTCTCGTCGAGCATCCCCGCGATACGCGTGCGCATGCCGTTATAGGCGGCGATGAGCCGCTTGACGTCGCCGGGGCCGCTTTCCGCGATGGGCGTTCCGGCTTCAGCGCTGCGGAAGGATTCAACCGCAGCGGTCAGCTCGCCGAGCGGGCGCGCGATACGGCGGCCGATCCACAGCACCGGAATCAGGACGACCGCGTAGAGGATCAACGTCTGTGCGATCAGCCAGAAGATGACGCGCCGGTCGCGATGTGGCAGCTTGGCGGTAGCGTTGATCCAGCGCCCCGGGGCGACCTCCGCGGAAACGATCAGGGTCGGGCGCGGGCCGCGTTCGCCCTCCGCGACGAGGCGACGGAACGCGGCAGCGCGCATCCGCGGTTCATCGCGCATCACATCGGTCTCGGCGGCCAGTACGCGACGCACGGGAATGCCGAGCTCCGCAAAAGCCACGGTCGCGCGCTCCGCGATATCGCCGCGTTTGCGCATACCGGGTTCGACGAGGCTCGTGGGGGTGCGCCGGACTCCGCGCCACAGCCATCGGTGGTGGCGCCCGGCTTCGCCTACCAGACCATCGGGACCACGATCGGCCAGCTGGCCCGCGCGGTCACGGTCGACCGCGTCGACCAGTCGCGCGATCGTCGGCGCGCTGACCTGCGTCAATATCTGGCGCTCGCGCTCGCGCAGCAATAGGCCGAAGTTGATCGCTTGCGCGACGAGCAGCGCGAGCGCGACGAGCAGCGCGATCTGGCTGGCGAGGCTCTCCGGCCAGAACCGCTTCACAGCCGCGTCACTTCGGCGGCAAGCGTATAGCCCCCGCCCCACACGGTCTTGATCAGCGCGGGATTTTTCGGGTCGACCTCGATCTTGCGGCGCAGGCGGCTGACCTGGTTGTCGATCGCGCGGTCAAAAGCATTGGCTTCGCGCCCCTGCGTGATGTCGAGCAACTGGTCGCGGCTCAGCACGTGGTTCGGCCGGGTCACCAGCGCGAGGAGAAGATTGTACTCGCCCGTGGAGATCGGGACCGTGACGCCCTCGCGGTCAACCAGGATGCGCTCGCCCGCCTTGAGTACCCAGCCGGCGAAAGCGTAGCTGCTGCTTTCGGGGGCTGCCTGGCGCGATCCGCCATTGCCGGCGCGGCGCAGGATCACCTTGATCCGCGCAACGAGCTCGCGTGGTGAGAAGGGCTTGAGCACATAATCGTCGGCGCCCATTTCGAGTCCGACGATCCGGTCGGTCTCCTCGCTCTTGGCGGTCAAGAGGATCACGGGGATCTCCCCGGTTTCGCGGATATGCCGGCACAGGCTCAACCCGTCCTCGCCGGGCATCATGATGTCGAGCACCACGAGGTCGATGGCATAGCCCTGGAGCCGCTGGCGCGCCGCAGCGGCATCGCCCACCGCGGTCACGCGAAAACCGTTCTTCTGCAGATAGGCGGCAAGCGGCTCGCGGATCGAGCGCTCGTCGTCGACGAGCAGGAGGTGCGGTCGGTCGGTCATGTCTCGGTCGGCCCCGTCATGGCGAAGCGGCGGGCAGGATGCAAATCCTGTCCGCCGCGCCGCGGGAGAGACGCGTTACTTCTGTTCGGCGCGTTTGGCCTTCCATGCAGTCCGCGCGGCTTCACGTTCCTGCTGGGTGACCTGCCCGTTCTTGTCGGCATCGGCGCGGTCGAACATCGCCAGCGCGCGCGACTGGAATTCGGCCTTGGTGACGGTGCCGTCCTTGTTGGCATCCATCATGCCCCCCATGCGATGACCGCCACGGTGCCAGCGCCGTCCTTCGCCGCGCTCGCCTCTCTTCTCAACGCGCTTGTCGTACGCCGCATCGTATTCGGCCCGGCTGATCTGGCCGTTGCCATCGGTATCGAGGCGCTTGAAGCGCTCGTCGGCGCGTGCCTTGCGCTGCGCATCGCGCTCGGCCTGCGTGATCTGGCCGTCGCCGTTGGTGTCAAGCTTCGCGAAATGCTGGTCGAGCTGCGCGGTCAGCTCGGCACGGGTGACGGTGCCGTCCTTGTTGGCGTCGGCGCCAAACATCATGCCGCCACGGTGCTTGCCCGCATGCGTATCGCCGCCGGGCTGCGCGATCGCGATGCCGCCCGCAAGCAGCATGGCCGAAAGGCCGGTCGCGACGATGATCTTCTTCATGGTCAGAAAACTCCACAAACATACGGGCCCACTGCCCGCCGATGCTGTGGCTTATGCACGCGGCTTGTCGCGGGAGTTTGTCATCCCGCGCAAAAAGTGTCGCAAATTGTCGCTGGTCAAAGGCATGGAGCGGGTGAAGGGAATCGAACCCTCGTCGTAAGCTTGGAAGGCTTCTGCTCTACCATTGAGCTACACCCGCGCGCGGTCGCCCTCTTCCTTGGCCGACGGCGTTTTGTCAATGGGGACATCCTCGACCGGGATCGGATCGGCGAGCGTGATGCCGTCGAGCACCTGCGCGGTCTCATCGCGGACGCGCAGCATCAGCTGGCGCAGCCGGCACTTGCTCTCCTCAAGGCAGTTCTTGCACTTCTCATGCGCGAAGCGGCTGGCGCAGGGAACGAGCGCGAGCGACCCACGCGTCAACCGCACGACGTCGCCATAGCTGATATCGACGGGTGCCAGCGCGAGCCAATAGCCGCCATCCTTGCCACGTAGCGTCGCGACGAGCCCGGCGCGACTCATCTCCGACAGGATCACCGTCAGGAACTTCGCGGGGATATTCTGCGCGTCGGCGATCTGGGTCAGCTGGATCGGACCTTCGCCATAATGATCGGCCAGGTGCTGGAGCGCGCGGATTGTGTACCGGGTCCGTTGAGAAAGCATTTTGCGTCAATGAACCGGAAGTCAAAGGATTGCAACTGGCGTCGGAGGGTCAGCCAATCCCGGGATTGAGCGGGGGCGGGTCGCTTGCCGGAAAGGATTCGTCGGAAGCCTCGTCGACCTCGCGCCATTCGCGTCGCGCACCGTCGCGCATCGCGGCTGGCCCCGCGTTGCGGACCTGCGCATGCGCCTCGGGTTCGCTCTCACCAGGCGAGAAGGCCGCAGCATGCCCGTTGCCGACATCGCCGCCGGCTTTGCGCGAGCGCAGAAGCAGCCAGCCCGCCAGCAGGCCAATTCCCGCGGTCGAAACGCCGATCACCCATTTCACCGGCTTGATACCCCTGATTTCGGCCATCTCGAGACTCCCTGCGTGCTGCATCCCCACAACCCGGCAATCCCCCCCTCGTTCCCGTTCTCTTTCCACGCGCGCTTTCGAACGATTCGCCGCAGAAAACGGAACATCGCCATTGTGCCAACGGTTAGCCCTGTGCCCCGATAATGGGACGATGCAGGAGGAACTTGCAATGCCTGACAAGAAGAAACAGCAGCAGCCCCAGCGCCAGCAGCCGGGTCGCCAGGATAAGCAGCAGGAACAGCAGCAGCCCGGTCGCCAGCAGCAGATGGGCGACGAGCAGCGCAAGCAGGATCGCCAGCAAAGCGATCAGCAGCGCTGAACCGGCCCGCAAGGGCGGCAAAGATCGGGGGCCGTTCGCGGCCCCCCTTTTTTATGGCTGCGCGGGCTCGGGATCGGGGATGAGCAACGCCGCCAGCTGTCCGCGCCGGCCCAAAAGGTCTTCAAGTGTATAACCGTCGAGCACCGCCATGAAGGCGGCAAGCGCTTCACCGAGGGCGCCCGTCAATCCGCAGGCGGGCGCGATGATGCAGCTGCCGCAATCGACGAGATCGAAACCATCTTCGGTATGGCGGATCACCGCACCGACATTGATCTCCGCGGCGTCGCATCCAAGCCGGACGCCGCCGAAACGGCCGCGCACGCTCGTCACATAGCCCGCATTCACCAGATCGTTGACCACCTTCATCAGATGGTTTTGCGAAATGCCATAGGCGCGGGAAATCTCGGCGATCGAGCACAGCCGGTCGGGACGCGCGCCAAGGTAGAGCAGCACGCGCATCGCGTAGTCGGTGTAGCGCGTCAGGCGCATCGCATCCCTCTTGTCCCGGCGGCGATCCGCCGCGTTACATTAATATGCATTTTTCTTGCATGTTTCAAACGTCGTGATACATGCCCGTCAAATACATCATTGGAGCATGAGTCGTGGACGTCGAAGCGCGGATCGATGACGAGGGGCTGAAGCGGCTGGTGTCGCTGTTCTATGCCCGCGTGCGCGAGGATGCCCAGCTCGGCCCCGTCTTCAACGATGCGATCGATGACTGGCCCGACCATCTCGATCGGCTTGCCACATTCTGGTCCTCGGTGATGCTGACCACCGGTCGGTACAAGGGCAATCCGATGGCTGCGCATCTCAGGCATGCGACGCGCATCACCCCTGCGCTTTTCGAACGCTGGCTGGCGCTGTGGAACCGCACGGCCGCCGAAGTGATGGCGCCCGCCGCGGCTGCCGCGCTCCAGGAAAAGGCCGCGCGCATCGCGGAGAGCCTCCAGCTCGCCTTGTACTTTCGCATCGAGCCACGCGCGACCGGCCCCTGATCGCGACGCGACCTGACCTTCCATTGCCAACCTCAAGGATACGCTGATGACGCAACCTCTCAGTGAGCGCACGATCGCGCTCGTCAAAGCCACCGTACCCGCGCTGCAGGCGCATGGCCTCGATATCGTGCGCGAAATGTATGCGCGCATGTTCCAGAACCCCGAGATCCGCGACCTGTTCAACCAGTCGCACCAGGGCGAGGACGGGGCGCAGCCGCGCGCGCTGACCGCCGCGATCCTGGGCTATGCCGCCAATATCGACAATCTCGGCGTTCTCGGCGCCGTGGTCGAGCGGATCGCGCAGAAGCATGTCGGGCTCCAGATACAGCCCGAACACTATCCCTATGTCGGCGAAGCGCTGCTCGGCGCGATCGAGGCGGTGCTTGGCGACGCCGCGACCGAGCAGGTTCTCGCCGCGTGGGGTGAGGCCTATGGGTTCCTTGCCAGCATCCTGATGGGGCGCGAGGACAGCATCTATCACGCGCTCGCGAGCGTCGAAGGCGGCTGGAAGGGCTGGCGCGACTTCGTCGTCGAGGACGTCCAGCCCGAAAGTGCGGTGATCACGTCGTTCATCCTGCGCCCTGCCGATGGCCGGCCGGTGATCCGGCACAAGCCTGGCCAGTATCTCACCTTCTGGCTCGAAATTCCGGGGCAGGCTGCGGTCAAGCGCAACTATTCGATCTCCAATGCGCCCAATGGCGAATATTATCGCATCTCGGTCAAGCGCGAGCCGATGGGCCTCGCGTCGAACTGGCTGCACGATCATGTCGTGCGGGGCATGGTGCTCAAGGTCGCCCCGCCGGCGGGCGATTTCTTCCTGCCCGAGCGCCCCGAACGACCCGTGGTGCTGCTGTCGGGGGGTGTCGGGCTGACGCCGATGACCGCGATGCTGGAAGCCGCCGCCGACCGTCATGTCGGTCTGCCTGTCCATTATGTCCATGGCACGCATGACGGCACGACGCATGCGATGAGCGCCGCGGTACGCGCGCTCGCCGATGCACGGCCCGGGATCAGGGTCACGACCTTCTACCAGAGCCCGCGCGACGAGGATGTGCTCGGCGAGCATTACGACCATGTGGGCCTGATCGACCAGGACTGGCTGGCCGAGGCTACGCCGGTTGCCGAGGCTGACTACTTCCTGTGCGGCCCTCGCCCGTTCCTGCGCAACTATGTCTCTGCGCTTGCGCAGGCAGGGGTGCCGTCCGACCGCATCCATTACGAGTTCTTCGGCCCTGCGGACGAACTGTTGGCAGCCTGAGGATCGGGGGGACGCGTGGTTGCGCGTCCCCTCTCCCGCCGCCCTTCGGCTCAGGCGACCGCGCGAAGCCGCGCCTTTGAAGCGGCTCCTCCCGTGTCGAAGCGTTCGGCCTGCTGCGCGAGCCCGACCGCTTCGGTGGTGAGGTTGCGCGCGGCGGCCGAGGTCTGCTCGACCATCGCCGCATTCTGCTGTGTCGACTGGTCCATCGTCGTGACGGCAACGCTGATCTGCGTGATCGCCGAGGATTGCGCGCG
>NZ_JBYSXE010000050.1:0-32315 GCF_058781925.1 Sphingobium sp. FW306-1B-F04DB
CGCCCACCCCCACGCCGACCCCGACGCCGACCCCCACGCCGACCCCGACGCCGGGCCAGCCCGCAGCATCCTGCCCCACCGGTTTCACCGATGGCGGCGTTGTCGGCAGCCGTCGCGCCTGCCAGCTGCCCACCCGCTTCACGCAGGACACCACGCTTCAGAACGTTCCCGGCGTCGCCTATTCGATCGTCGGTGCGGTCAATGTTGGCACCGACGTCGGCGGTGACGGCACCGCGGCTGGAGGTCAGCCGGTCACGCTCTCGATCCAGGCGGGTACCGTGCTCTTCGGTTCGGCGGGCAACGACTATCTCGTCGTCAACCGCGGCTCACGCATCCAGGCAGTCGGCACCGCGACCAACCCGATCATCTTCACCGCGCGCGCCAACCTCGCGGGCACGACGACCGACAACAGCCAGGGGCTGTGGGGCGGCGTCATCCTGCTCGGCCGTGCGCCGATCAGCGACTGTAACACCGCGGTTCCCGGCGGTTCGGCGGGCTGCCAGCAGGTCATCGAAGGCACCACCGGCTCGCTCTACGGCGGCGCTTTGCCCAACGACAACAGCGGCACGCTGCAATATGTCCAGATCCGCTATTCGGGCTTCGCGATCGCACCGGGCAACGAGCTGCAGGGCCTCACCATGGGCGGCGTCGGTCAGCTCACCACGGTTGACCATGTCCAGATCCACAACAGCTCGGACGATGGCATCGAGATTTTCGGTGGTCGCGTCAACGCCAAGCATATCGTCATCTCCGGCGCGGACGATGACGGCCTCGACACCGACCTCGGTTATCGCGGCACGATCCAGTTCGTGATCGGCGTGCAGCGCGACGGGAACAACGGTGACTCGATGATCGAAGCCGACTCCAATGGCAACGAAGACGCACTGCCGCGTCAGTACACCCGCGTCTCCAACGCCACCTTCATCCAGCGCAGCACCGTGCAGGGCCTGAACACCGTGCTGCTGCGCGGCGGTACCGACTATGCGCTGCTGAACAGCGTGATCGTCAGCCCGAGCAACTGCCTCGACATCGACGCCACTGGCGGCACGACCACCCGCGCTGCCGACGCTGCGCTGCAGGATCTTGGTGCACCCGTGTTCCGCTCGGTCGTCATGCAATGCGGCACGGCGTTCCGCAACGATGGCGACGGCATCGACGTTGCGCCGATCTTCGCCACGGGAACCAACGGCAACAATTCGGCATTCACCGCGTCGCTGGCCAACGTGTTCGTCAACGGTGCCGCTGAAACGGGCGTCATTGCGACCGACCCGACGACGTTCAACGCCGATCCGTACGCGGGTACCGGCCAGCCCAACACCGCAGCGCCGAACCGCCTCACCACCGTCAATTATGTTGGCGCGGTGAAGGATGGGAACGACACCTGGTACGCCGGTTGGACCTGCAACTCGGGCTATGTGAGCTTCGGCGCCACGAGCGGTGCCTGCACGGCCATCCCCACGAACTGATCGTCACATTACCTCGGGGGGTGGTGGCCGCTGTCGCCACCCCCCGTTTTCCTTTTTTTTAGATTCCCCGGGGGAACCGCCATGAGAAAACCCATCACCTTCGGAGGCCTGCTCCTCCTGACCTCCGCGCTGGTTGCCCCTGCAGCGATCGCGCAGACCACTGAGCCGGCCCCCGGCGCAGCCGCGCAGGAATCCCCTGACGAACCTCAGGAAGAGGTCGATGTTTCGGCCCCCGGCGCCGGCATGGATGCCGACGAGATCGTCGTCACCGGTCGTTACATTCCTGAGCCCGTCCGCGCGACGCCCGCAGTGATCTCGGTGCTGTCGGCCGACGACATTTCGCGCACGGGCGAGGGCGATATCGCTGGTGCATTGCAGCGCGTGACGGGCCTCAGCGTCGTCGGCAATGGTTATGTCTTCGTACGCGGTCTTGGCGACCGCTACTCGCTGGCGCTGCTCAACGGTTCTCCGTTGCCGAGCCCTGAGCCGCTGAAGCGCGTGGTTCCTCTCGACATTTTCCCAAGCAGCGTGATCGCGAGCTCGGTCGTGCAGAAGAGCTACTCGGTCAACTATCCGGGTGAATTCGGCGGCGGCGTGATCAACCTGACGACCAAGGCGGTTCCCGATGAGCCGTTCCTCAAGGTCGGCGTTACCGGCGGCATCGACAGCGAGACCACCGGCAGCCTCGGCTATACCTATTATGGCAGCGACACCGACTGGACCGGTTTCGACGACGGCACGCGCGATTTCCCGTCGGCGCTCAAGCAGGCGGTGACCAGCAACAGCTTCGCGAGCACGACCGACGCGCAGCGCCGCGATTTCGCCGCCAGCCTCGTCAACGCGCCGACCACGCTGCTCCAGCGCAATGGCGACATTCCCGCCAATGTCTCGGCGGAGATCAGCGCCGGCGCGTCGCGACCGTTCCTCGACGACGGCCAGATCGGTTTCATCTTCGGTGCGGGTTACAACAACAGCTGGCAGACCCGTGATGCGCTCCAGCAGACGTCGAACGATCCCGAGCTGGCAGGTACTCCGCAGGAAAGCTTCCGCACCGTCAGCACGAACAACCGGATCATCGTCAACGCCCTGCTCGGCATCGGCGCGGAGTTCGGCGATCACAAGCTGCGCTGGACCAACCTCTATATCCGCGACACGCTGAAGCAGGGGCGGCTCGCCTCGGGTTTCAATCGCAACGTTGCCGATCAGAATCCGGACCTTCCGGACTCGCTCAAGGAACAGAACACCTATTGGTTCGAGCGCCAGCTGATCGACACCCAGCTTGTCGGCGAATTCAAATTCGACGACCTGAGCATCGATTTCCGCGGGACCTATGCCAATTCGCAGCGTGAATCGCCCTATGAACGCTCGATCGGCTACGCCTATCTGGGTGACGGGGATCCCACGACCAAGGACAGCGGCGACGTCGACGACTATATCAACAACCTGGCATCGGGCGGGCAGTTCGCGACGATCGCGTTCAGCGACCTGAGCGAGGACGTCTATGCCGCGGGTGCGGATGTCGGCTACAAGCTGCCGACCGCGATGCCGATCACGCTCTCGGCGGGCTACAACTACTCGATGACGCGGCGTGACGCTTCGCGCTTCCAGTTCCAGTATTTCCGTCCCGACGGCGCCTTGCCGCTCGACGTGGCGCAGGAGCGTCCCGACTATCTGCTGTCGGACTTCAACGTCTACACCTACAACATCCAGTTGCGCGACATTTCGGGTGCCGAAGGCGCGGCGGCATATAATGCCGACCTGGAGATCAACGCGGGCTATGCCCAGGCCGAAGCTGAGCTGATGGACGGTTTGCGGGCAACCGTCGGCGTTCGTTACGAGGATGGCAAGCAGCGGGTCCGCCCGGTCGGATCGGCGATCAGCGCAACGCAGATCAACAACGACTATTGGCTGCCTGCGGCGACGCTCACCTGGAACTTTGCCGAGGACATGCAGCTTCGCCTGCATGGCTCGAAGACCGTGGCGCGTCCGCAGTTCCGCGAGCTTGCTCCGCAGCTCTACCAGGACTTCGAGTCCGATCGCGAGTTCACGGGTAACCCGTTCCTCGTCGACAGCGAGCTGCTCAATTTCGAGGCGCGCTACGAATATTATTTCGGCAAGGGTGAGCGCCTGACGGTGGCCGGTTTCTACAAGGAAATCGACAATCCGATCGAGGCGGCGGCGTTCTTCGCGGGTGGCGGCCAGCTGCGCACGGGCTTCGCCAATGCGCCCAAGGCCGAGCTGTACGGCGGCGAGATCGAGTTCCAGAAATATTTCCCGCTCGACACGCTGGGCGGCGACTTCTTCGCGACGCGCCGGTTGCTGCTCATCGGCAACTACACCTACACCCAGTCCAAGATCAAAGCCGATGACTCGCTCGTGATCGGTCCCGATCTTCAGCCGGTGCAGGCTAATCTGCTGTTCCGCGACGGCGCGCCGATGACGGGCCAGTCGGACCACCTCGCCAACCTGCAGATCGGTATCGAGGATACCGAGAGGCTGTCGCAGGCGACGGTGCTGCTGACCTATGCCAGCAAGCGCGTCACCAATCGCGGCCCGATCCAGGGCCTGAACCGCCAGCCTGACATCATCGAGAAGCCCGGCTTCCGCCTCGACTTCGTCGCACGCGAAGATGTCGACTTCCTTGGCCAGGACATGGAGATCAAGTTCGAGGCGCGGAACCTGACCGGCCAGAAATATGAGGAGTTCCAGAAATTCGGAGACAACCGGATCGACGTGAACACCTATGATCTCGGTCGTACCTTCTCGCTCGGGGTCGAGCTGAAGTTCTAGGACTGTGGCCGCCCCTCTCCGTTGGGGAGGGGCGGCAGCCTATTCGAAGTAAGCGGCTTGCCCCGGGGACGCCTGTTCCGTGTCGGTCTCCTGCGGACGATGCGCCGACAGGCAGGCGAGCACACTGGCCGTCACCAGCACGATGGCGACGATCTCGAGCAATGTCGGCGGGCGCTGTTCCCATAAAAAACCGTAGAGCAGCGCGAACAGCGTTTCGAACAGGATCATCTGGCCGACCAGCGTGAGCGGCAGCAACCGGCTCATCCGGTTCCACAGCGCGTTACCTATGATCGATGCGCCGATCGCGACGCCCGCGGCAACCGCCCAGAAATTGAACCATTCACGGGCGCCATGGCCACCATCGCTGTTGATCACGAAGGCGGGGATGACGAGCAGCAGGGCCTCGGCACCGGTCACCACGCCTGTCAGCAGGCTCCAGTCATGCGCGGACACATGGCCCAGCCGCGCGAGCCAGCGACTGTTGCCGACGGCATAGATCGTCCAGGATATCAGCGCGCCGATCGCGCAGAGCAGGCCGATGAGTGCCAGATCGCCTGCGGTATCTGCCGTGCCCAGCGTTTCCCAACCGATACAGATGATACCCGCGGCGCTCAGCAGCACCGAGGGCATGAGCTTGCGCAGCGGCACGGCGCTGCGGTCGCGGCTGCCGATCAACGTGACCGTGACGGGCAGGAAGCCGATCACCAGCGAGGTCATCGCCATCCCGCCCAACTGTACCGCGCTCGCGAGGAGCACATAATAGAGGATGTTGCCGAGCAGGCTGAGCCAGATCAGCGCCCACCATTCGGTGCGCCCGAGCAGCGGCGTCAGCCGATGCCAGCGCGGCGCGACGAGGACAAGCGCGATGGCGCCATAGGCGAGATAACGCCCTGCGGAGAGCTGAAGCGGTGTGAAACCGCGCACCAGCTCGGGCGCGAGGAATACCAGCCCCCAGAGCGCGCCCGCAAGAACGCCGCATCCGATGCCCGACAGGATTCTCTTGTTATGCGTCACATGCGCCTCCGGTCAATCGAGCGGCAATGCCATACCGGGCGGGGCGGTTCTTGACGCTGGCTATCGCGTTTTGGGCCTGGCCTCTCGCGCATGACGGCGCCAGGCCGCGGGGGTCATGCCGGTTGCCTTTCGCATCGCGCGGGTCAGCGCGCTCTGGTCGGCATAGCCGCCGCGATAGGCGATCTCGGCGATCGACCGATCGGATTGCGTCAGCCAGTGGCATACCCAGCGCAGGCGGATCTCGGCAAGCCAGGCGCGCGGCGTCGTATCAAGTTCGCTGCGAAACAACGCATGGAGCCGGCTGGTGCTGACCGCCACATGACGCGCCATGATGTCTGTGGTCCAGGCACGCCCGGGATCAGCTTCGATCGCGGCCAGCAGCGACGCGAGCCGCGATTGCGGGCGGGGGGTCTCGCACGCGAGCGTGTCGAGCAACAGCGGCGTCCAGAGCCGAACCGTCGTCGCGGACGCAAGTCGGTCGTTAGCGAGCAGCCCCATATAGTCGATCAGCTTGGTCGCGGCAGGGCTGAGCGAAAGGAAGGGCGAGCGGTCGAGCCGTTCGCCGAGGCCGCCGGGCAACAGGCTCCGGTCGAAATCGAGGATCAGCGAGCGGTTGTGCTGCTCGCTCATCTGCGAATGCGGCGTGCCCGCGTCGACGAATGCGGCGCGCGCGACACCGATCCGGTCTTCCCTGCCGCCGACGTCGATCGTCAGCGCCCCGCTGATGGGGAGCACGAGTTGGGAGAAATCGTGTCGGTCCACGCCGGTGTCCCCCGCATAGCTGCGGATGTTCAAAGCGATGGGAGGGGCGATCGGCATCGGCAATTCATAGCCGAACGGCGCGGCGCGCGCGATATGCGCGTGCCGCACGCCCTATCGCGGCCAGGGCCTTTCGCGGAACCATTTGGTGATGATGTACTTCGTACCCTGGCGCACCTTCATGCCATGATGGATGGTGGAGGGATTGGGCGAGCCGTCGGCCCGCATGTTGTTCCAGCAGAGCAGCTTGCCCGTCTCGGGCTGGACGATCTTGTCGATCGCCTTGAAGCGCGTGGCGCCGCCCGCCTCGGGTTCGTTGAGATAGAGCATCGCGGTCCAGGTCCGCTGCCCCGGAATCTCGCAATATTTGAGGAAATCCACGCCATTGGGCTCGAAATAATCGGTATGCGCCTTGAATTCCTGGCCCACGGCGTAGCGCTGGCCCTGGATCGGCTCGCCGAACTGCGCGTCGATTCCCATGAAATCGCAGATTATCGAATCGATCGTCGCAACAAAGGGATCGGTCCAGTCGAGATCGCAGGTCTCGCTGGTGCGGTAGTTCGCGTCGCCATTATAGTCCGACACCGTCGAAGGGCGGCGATTCTCGTCGATCCGCGCGATCATTCCGGCGCATTGCTCGGCATCGAGAAAAGCCTTGCGAATGAACAGGCTGAGCTTGGGTGTGGGGACGCGCTGAACCTGTGGCTGCGCGACAATATGGTCGGCCGATGTCGTGCCGGTGCCGTTGCGGAGGATGGTCGCCATGATGGACGAGCATAAGCCGTCGCATGGCCCGGATTTCAAGGGGCCGTGCACGATTCCCGACGAATTACGGAGTAAGACCGCGGAAGGAGTTGCCCATTGTCACATTGTCGCAATAAGAGCGTCATGGACAGGTAACACTGCCGCACTAGCGCAGCCGCCTGGTCCGGGGAGCAGCAATGCGTCTAAGTCTTGATGGCAGAGCCAAGCGGCTGTTGCGGCGTCTGCCGCGCTACAGTGCGTACAGCATTGCCGAACTCCTGTTTCTCACGGTGCTGGCGGTGCTTTGTGCACGGCTGCTTTGGGTGATCGTGACACCGGTTGGCCCGTTGGGCGAATGGCGCGTGCAGGACCGCACGGCGGGCGTGCTCGCCAATCGCAACGAGCTTTTCCGTGGCTTCGACCCTTTTTTCCGGCTGCAGCAATCAGGTTCTGCGGTCGTCACCTCGCTCCAGCTGACGCTGTTCGGTACGCGGATCGATGAGGTTTCGGGACGCGGATCAGCGATTGTCGCGGGACCCGACGGTATCCAGAACAGCTTTGCCGTGGGCGACGAGATCATGCCCGGCGTCATCCTGAAGGCGGTGGCGTTTGACAGCGTTACCATCGATCGCGGCGGCGCTATCGAGCAGCTCTATATTGACCAGTCGGTTGCAGCGCCGCAGGCCGCGGAGATTGCGCCGGGCGTCGCCACCGATACGACACTCGACAGTGGCGCGGGCCAGCCGGTCGGCGTCGACCAGATCCGTCAGGGCATCCAGTTCCTGCCACGCACCGAGGGTGGCCGCGTCACTGGCCTTGTCGTCCGTTCGGGCGGCGATGGAACCGCATTCCGTTCGGCGGGTTTTCGCGACGGCGATATCCTGATCGCCATCAACGGCCAGCCCATCGGATCGCCCGATGACGCAGCGCGGCTTTCGGCCGCGGCGCAGCCAGGTTCCACCCTTTCGGTCACCGTCGAACGCGGCGCCGAAGTCATTCCCATTGCCATTGCGATAGCGAGATAATGAAAAATATCCTGACCAGCGCCGCCACGGCCCTTGCGTTGATCGTGGCCCAGCCGCTGGCCGCGCAGCATACGCTCAACGTCCGCGACGCCGATATCCGCGCCTTCATCCAGGACGCGGCACGCGTCACAGGGCGCACCTTCATCATCGACCAGCGCGTCCAGGGCAAGGTTTCGGTGGTAACCGATCGGCCGCTCTCGCGCTCCGAATATTTCGAGGTTTTCCTGGCGACGCTCCGCGCCAATGGACTCGTCGCGGTACCGACGTCTGGTGGGGCGTTTCGCGTCCAGCCCGCCGATACCGCCGCCTCGCAGCCCGGGCGTGTGGGAAGCCGCGGAGGAGCCCAGAATGCCTTTGTCACCGAGGTTTTCCGCCTGAAATCGATCGATGCGACCTCGGCGGTAGAGACGTTGCGACCCCTCGTCAGCAAGGAAGGTTCGGTCACCGCCAACCGCAGCGGCAATTCGATCGTCGTTGCCGATTATGCCGACAATGTCCGGCGCATCCGCCAGCTCGTGAACCAGATCGATAGGGACAGCGCGTCGACAACGGTCGTGCCGCTCAAGAATGCCGGTGCGCGTGAAATTGCTGCCTCGCTGCAGCAACTCGTTGGTGCAGGGACGCCGGGGGGCGGAGAGGGCGCGCCGGGCCGGGGGCCTGCGGCGACGATCATTCCCATCGACAGCAGCAATTCGATTGCGCTCAGGGGCGATCCTGCGACCGTCGCCCGGCTCGTCGAGATCGCGCGCGATCTTGACGTGCGCGCGGCAAGCGGCACCGAGATTCGCGTCGTCTGGCTCGAACATGCGGACGCGGGCCTGCTCCTGCCGGTGCTGCAGCAACTGATCGGTCAACAGCCGACCCAGCCAACGCCCACCCAGTCGTCAAGCCGGCGCAGCGGCAGCGACAGCAATGACGGCTTCAATGGCGGCGGTACCGCGATGTCGGCTACGCCCGTCGCCATGTCGTCGGCAACGGGTGCGACGGTGACAGGACTGCTGGGCAATACCGGCAAGCCTGCGGTCGTCACGCGCTACGAAGGGGCAAATGCGATCATCATCGCTGCGCCTGCTGATGTGCAGCGCCAGCTCAGCGAGGTGGTGCGCCAGCTCGATACCCGGCGCGAACAGGTGCTGGTCGAAGCGATCATCGTCGAGATGTCGGACATTGCGGCCAAGCAGCTTGGCGTGCAGTTCCTGTTCGGCGGTAAGCCGGGCAGCAACCTGCCCTTCGGCATCACCAATTATTCCAATGTCGCGCCGCGCATCGGCGTGATCGGCGCGGCGCTCGGTGCGCGCGAACTCAACAAGAACGATGACGACACGGATCCCGACGATGATGGTTCGCTGAGCGACCTCGACCAGGCTGCGTTGCAGGAGATTCTGCGTGCCAGCGGCGGCATCGGGGGCATCCTCACCAATATCGGCGACGATGGCATTTTCGGCGCGATCATCAATGCGGTGAAGTCGGACAACACATCCAACATCCTGTCGACGCCGTGGCTCTACACGCTCGACAACAAGGAAGCGAAGATCCTCGTTGGACAGGAAATTCCGGTGTCGACGGGCGAGGCGCTCAGCGACAATTTCGACAACGCCTTCCGCACGATCCAGCGCCAGAATGTCGGTATCCAGCTCGAGGTGAAGCCGCAGATCAATGCGGGCGGCGCGATCAAGCTGTTCCTGCGTCAGGAAGTGAGTTCGATCGCGGGCCCCGTGTCCGACGATTTCAACGAACTGATCCTCAACAAGCGCGAGATCGAGACGACGATCACCGTCGACGACGGCGAGATCGTGGCACTCGGCGGTTTGCTGGACGACAACGAGCGCCGCACGATCGAAAAGATCCCGTTCCTGGGCGATCTTCCCGCGATCGGCGCGTTGTTCCGGTCCAAGGCGCGCCAGCGCGCCAAGACCAACCTGATGATCTTCATCAGGCCAACGATCGTCCGCAACGCGGCAGAGGCACGAGCGATCACCGAGCAGCGTTACGGCTATGCGCGGCGCAACCAGCTCCTGGCGCGGCCCGATCGCGAACCGACGCTCGACGAACTGGTTCGCGAATATCTCAACATGGCGCCGCCGATTCCGCCCGAGCAAAGGGAAGCCGCGCCCGCGTCGCCCGCACCGGCTGCTGTCGCACCTGCGCCCGCGGGGGCCGAGCCGACGCCGGGCGAGATCCGGCAGCGCAGCTCGACCCAGACGATCCGCCCCGTCGACGTTCCAACCAGCGAGTCACCGCAATGAGGATCCGCCGCGGAAGCACGTCCAGCGAACCGCCGCCACAGGCCGAAGCCGCCGTGACCGAAGCGGCGCACAGCCCGGTTCTGGTGGTCAACATTCCCTATGGCTTTGCGCGAAAGTTCGGGGTGGTGCTGAAGAACAAGGACGGGGAAGGGCGCGTCGGCATCGCGATGCGCGAGGGTGCGGATCCGCGCGCGCTACTCGAGGTGCGTCGCTGGCTCGGCCAGCCCTTCACCGTCGAGTTCGTCGCACCCGAGGCGTTCGATACGCTGCTTTCCGAGCGTTATGCGCTGGGCGGCGAGGCGGCGGCGATGGCGGCGGGTTCGCTCGGGCTGGGCGACGATCTCGACCTGCTCGCGACCGACCTTCCCACAGCCGACGACCTGCTCGACACCGCCGACGACGCGCCCGCGATCCGGCTGATCAACGGCATCATTGCGGATGCCGCGCGCCAGGGCGTTTCGGACATCCATATCGAACCCTATGAGACGGGGCTGATCGTCCGCATGCGGATCGACGGCGTGCTGCGCGAGACGCTGCGCATGCCGCCGCACGTCGCGCCCGTCGTGGTCAGCCGCATCAAGGTGATGGCGCGTCTCGACATCGCCGAGCGGCGCGTGCCGCAGGATGGCCGTATCGGCCTGACGCTGGGGGGCAAGCTACTCGACGTGCGCGTCTCGACGCTGCCCAGCCGTGCGGGCGAACGCGTCGTGCTGCGTATCCTCGACAAGGAGAATGCCGGGATCACGCTCGACGTGCTCGGCATGTCGGAGGAGACCAACGCGCTGCTGCGCGAGGCGCTGGCCGAGCCCAATGGTATCATCCTCGTCACCGGCCCGACGGGTTCGGGCAAGACCACCACTCTTTATGCGGGGCTGCGCCTGCTCAATGATGGCACGCGCAACATCCTGACCGTCGAGGACCCGGTTGAATATGCGATCGAGGGCGTCGGGCAGACGCAGGTCAATGCCAAGGTCGGGCTGACCTTCGCCGCCGGACTGCGCGCGATCCTGCGCCAGGATCCCGATGTCGTCATGGTCGGCGAAATCCGTGATCGCGAAACCGCCGAGATCGCGGTGCAGGCGTCGCTGACCGGCCACCTTGTGCTTTCCACGGTGCATACCAACGACGCGGTCGGCGCGATCACACGCATGCGCGACATGAAGATCGAGCCCTTCCTGCTCGCCTCGACGCTCCGGGCGGTGCTTGCGCAGCGGCTCGTGCGGCGGCTCTGCCCCGATTGCCGGCGCCCCGTACAGGCATCGGGTTCCGTCAGTTCGCTGCTCGGTTTCGATCCGGGAACGGTGATCTATGAGCCCGTTGGCTGCGACAATTGCAACCATACCGGCTTCAAGGGGCGCATCGGCGTGTTCGAGGCGATCCGGATCGACGAGACGATCCGGCGTCTGATCAACGATGGCGGCGACGAGGCGATCATTGCGCGTCACGCCTTTCTCAATCACCCCAATCTCGGTTCGGCCGCGCGCAAGCTGGTACGCGAGGGGTTGACGACGCCCGAGGAAGCGGTCCGGATATCGCGCCGCGAAGCCGTCGATGCCTGACTGGGATTATCTCGCGCTCGATACCAGCGGACGCGAGCGGCGGGGGACCGTCGCCGCGCCGAGCGTCGAGGATGCGCGCGCGCGCCTCGACCAGCGGCGCTTCTATGTCGTGCGGATCGAGCCCGGTACGGGGCGGGTGCAGAAGGCGCCGTCACTGCTTTCGGGCGCCAGCTTCGTACGCCGGAAGCTGACGGCCAAGCAGCTCACGCTGTTCACGCGCCAGCTCGCGACGCTGGTGCAGGTGACGCCGCTCGAGGAGTCGCTGCGCACGATTTCGCGCCAGAGCGAACAGGCGCATGTCCGCACGATCCTGCAAACCGTCCACAGCGCGGTGGTCGAGGGCAGACGGCTGTCCGAAGCGATGGGGCGCGAGGCCAAGAGCTTTCCCGCACTGTACCGGGCGATGGTTTCGGCGGGTGAAAGTTCTGGCACGCTCGATACGATCCTCGAACGGCTCGCCGATCTGCTCGAACGTCAGGCGCAGGTGCGCGGCAAGGTGCTGAGTGCGATGGCCTATCCGGTCGTACTCGCGATCGTCGCTGTCTTCGTCGTGATCGCACTGATGGTTTTCGTCGTGCCGAAGGTGGTCGAGCAGTTCGATACGGTGGGGCAGGATCTGCCTTTGCTGACGCGGATCGTGATCGGCATTTCCGACTTTCTCGTGAACTGGTGGTGGTTGTTGCTGGCGGTCATCGTGTTGCTCGGAGTGCTTGCATGGCGGGCGCTCCGCGATCCGGTTATCCGGCTGCGCTTCGATCGCTCGCTGCTACGCGTGCCGCTGATCGGGCGACTGATCCGCGATCTCCATGCCGCACGCATGTCGCGCACGCTGGCGACGATGGTGTCGAGCCGCCTGCCGCTGCTCGAAGGGCTGGCGCTGACCACGCCGACGATCCACAATCGTGCGCTGCGCACCGCATCGGAGGACATTGTAGAGGCGATCCGCGGCGGCGGCAGTCTTTCGGTCGCGCTCAGGCGGGCCAATGTCTTTCCGCCGCTGCTCGTCTATCTTGCGGCGAGCGGCGAGGCGGCGGGCAAGCTCGACCTCACTCTCGAGCGCGCGGCGGACTATCTCGAACGCGAATTCGACGGTTTCACCGCCACCGCATTGTCGCTGCTCGAACCACTGATCATTGTCGTGATGGGCGGTATAGTCGCGCTGATCGTGCTTTCCATTCTCCTTCCTATCCTTCAGCTCCAGTCGCTTGCCGGCGTTTGAGGTTAACATGACACCAGAAATCCATATCGACGACATCCAGCACAATGCGAACACGCCCGTGAGGCGCAAGCGCCGCGAGCAGGGCTTCACGCTCGTTGAGCTCATGGTCGTGATCGTCATCATTGGCCTGCTCACCACGATCGTTGTCATCAACGTGCTGCCCAGTCAGGACAAGGCGATGAAGAAGAAGGCCGAGGCGGACATTGCGCTGCTCGAGCAGGCGCTCGAAATGTACCGGCTCGACAATCTGACCTATCCGGGCGCTTCGGATGGCCTGCGCGCACTCGTCCAGCCGCCGCAGGCTCTGGCGCAGCCCGACCGCTATCGCCGGGGCGGCTACGTCAAGCGCCTGCCCGATGACCCGTGGGGTCGACCCTATCTGTACGCGGTCCCGGGTCGCAACGGCACGTTCGACGTCTATTCGCTCGGTGCCGACGGCGCCGAAGGCGGCGAGGGAGAAAATGCCGATCTCGGCAACTGGCGATAGGGGCGAGCAGGGGTTCACGCCCCTTCGGCGTTCCGCCGAAAACGGCTTCACGCTCGTCGAGCTGATGATCGTCCTGGTGATCATCGGCCTGATGTCGTCCGTCGTGATCATGACGATGCCCGATCCCCGCGGCCGCCTGATCGAGGAGGCCGAGCGCTTTGCAGCGCGCGTCGTCGTCGCGCGCGACGGTGCGGTGATCGACGGTCGCGAAATGAGCCTGACGATCGATCCGCTGGGCTATGGCTTCGAGGAACGTCGCCGCGGCGAATGGCGGCCCGTCCAGCAACGCGCACTCGTCCGCGCCGAATGGCCGCAGGGGACGCGCGTCGCGATCGGCCGCGATTCGAGCAAGACGATCGTGTTCGACGCGACGGGGCTTGCCAGTGAGCCCGCGACAGTGGCGTTGCGCCGCGAAGGCGAGGAAGTCACGATCTCGATCGGACAGAACGGAACGGTCAATGTCGGATCGTGAAGCCGGCTTTACGCTGGTGGAAATGCTCGTCGCTCTGGCGGTGTTCAGCCTCGCGGCGCTGGCGCTGATGCGGCTTGAGGGCGCGACGCTTTCGAGCACCGCCGATCTCGACCAGAAGCTGATCGCGCAGATCGTCGCGCGCAACATCGCGGTGGAAACGCTGACCGATCCGGTCGCACCCGCGCTGGGCCAGACGAGCGGCGAGGCGGTCAATGCCGGGCGTCGCTGGCGCTGGCAGCGGCGCACCACCCGCCCGGGAGACGCGCGGATCGTGCGCATCGACATAGCGGTGTTCGACATGGCCGGCCGCAACCAGGCCGCGCTTACGGTCGTGAGGCAGGTCAAATGATCCGTCGCGCCGAAAACGGCTTCACGCCCCTTCGGCGTTCCGCCGAAAACGGCTTCACGCCCCTTCGGCGTTCCGCCGAAAACGGCTTCACGCTCGTCGAGCTGATGGTCTCGCTGCTGATATTCGGCATCTTGTCGGCGGCAGGCGTCGCGCTGCTGACCTTCAGCGTGCGTGCGCAGGATGCCGCCAATGAGCGCCTTGCCGAGATGGCCAGGCTTCGCCGGCTCGGGGCGCTGCTGACCGGCGACCTCGCCCAGGCCGTGCCGCGGATGCCGCGCGACGCCCGTGGCGACCGCATTCCCGCCTTCTCGGCTTCGCAGCCGGGCGCACAAACACCCCTGCTCGGCTTCGTTCGTTCGGGCTGGAGCAATGCCACGCGTGCGCCTCGCGCATCGCTGCAGCGCGTCGAATATCGGTTCGAGGACGGCAACCTGCTGCGTACGGGTTATGCGATGCTCGACGGCGGCGAGGAACTGCCAGCCGCGGTGGTATTCGGCGATATCGAGGCGATCCGCCTGCGCTTTCGCGTCGACAATGAATGGCGCGACGCGTGGGACGCGACGCAGCCCGATGCGATGCCCGACGCGGTTGATATCGTGATCAAGCCTGTGGATGGGCAGGAGATTCGGCAGCTCTTTCTCGTCGGGGCACGTTACTGATGCGGCGCCCGGGCGAAGAGGGCGCAGCGCTGCTGAGCGTGTTGCTGCTGGTCGCGGTGATGGCTGTGCTTGCGGCCGCCGCGCTCGAAAAGCTGCGGCTGTCGACGCATCTGGCTGCCAATGGCGCGGCAATGGATCAGGCGCGCGCCTATAGTCAGGCCGCCGAGACGCTGGCGATGATGCGGATCACCGACCTGATCGATCGCGATGCGGCCAAGACGACGCTTGCCGGCGGCTGGAACGGCCAGCGCACCAATCTGCCGATCCCCGGTGGAATCGCCCAGGCGCGCGTGCGCGATGGCGGCAACTGCTTCAATCTCAACAGCGTCTCGCGCGGCGCCACGGCCACCGAGCTGACCGCCAGTCCGACGGGAATCGGGCAGTTCGTGGCGCTGATGGAGGTGCTCGAGATTCGCCCAGATGTCGCGCGACGCGTCGCCGCGGCGCTCGCCGACTGGGTCGACACCGACGACGTCCCGAGCGCCGAGGGTGCCGAGGATTCCTACTATATGGGCCTCGCCGGCCCCTATCGTGCCGCCAATACGCGCCTGTACGACATCAGCGAACTGCGCGCGGTGGCGGGGGTGACGCCCGAACTTTACGAGCGGCTCCGCCCCTGGATTTGCGCGCTGCCCAACAGTGAGCTGTCGCCGATCAACGTCAACACGCTGCTCGTCGAACAGGCGCCGCTCTTCGCGATGCTGATCCCGGGCAAGCTCGACGTACAGACCGCGCGTAAATTGCTCGCGGAAAGGCCTGCCGATGGTTATGGAAGCACCGTCAAATTTTGGGATCGTCCGGCGCTGGACACGCTGAATCCGGGGCAGGAAGTGCAAAGCCAGACCAAACTCACGACCCGCTGGTTCGCGCTCGAGATCACGATCGAGCTCGGCGGCGCAGAATTGCAGGAGACAGCCCTGATTGATGGTGCGTTGAAGCCGGCGCGACTGGTGAGCCGACAATGGGGCGATCCTTCATGAGCGACGATCGCTTCCTGATCCTGCGTTTCCCGCCAGATTCCGACGCGCCGATCCGCTGGCTGCGCGTCGCCGGCGGCGCGATCGTCGAACAGGGCGATGACCTGCTCGCGATCCGCCCGGCCGATGACCGGCAGCTTGCGGAGGAACGGGTGATCGCGATCGCCCCGTCCGCGGACGTGACGATCAACTGGGCCGAACTGCCCGGGCTGACCGACGCGCAGGCCCGCGCGGCGGCGCGATTGCTTGCATCGGAGAACAGCATTTCACCGGTCGATTCGCTACACGTCGCGGTGGGTGAAGAGGGCGAAGGTGGCGACCGGCTCGTCGCCACGGTCGATCATGCGCGGATGGCGGCCTGGCTGGCGGCTGCGCAGGCCGCGGGCTTCGATCCCGACGCGCTCGTCCCGGCGTCGGTGCTATTGCGCCGCCCCGAGGATGGCTTTGTCAAAGCCGACATATTGGGCGAGCCGATCATTGCCGGGTCAGGCAGCGTCTTTGTCGATGACGAATCGCTGACTCCGCTTATTGTCGGTGACACGCCCGTGACGACTCTTTCCAACGGGGGCGCCGAGGCCGAATGGATGGCGGCGCTCACCGCGCTCCCGCTCAACCTTCGTCAGGCGAACTTTGCCCGCAGGCGTCGCTGGGCGATCGACTGGCGCCTAGTCCGCAGGCTTGCGCTGATCGGCCTCGGCATCGTCGGCGTGGTGCTGGCGATCAACCTCGCGCTGATGCTGAAGTACAATCTTGCCGCCGATGCACTGGAACAGCGTACCGCGAGCCTCGCACGCTCGGTGGTGCCCAATGCGGCCAGCGACGAAGGCGCGATCCAAGCGCTCGACGATCGCCTCGCAGGGTATCGCGGCGGCGGCGCGGGCTTCGCTGCGACGACCGCGGCGATCTTCTCGGCGGTCCGCGCGGTGCCCAATGTCGAGCTCACCAGCTTCGACTTCGGTCTGGACGGCACGCTGCGCATCGGCATCGCCGCGGCCACGCCTGGCGACATCACCGCCTTTCAGCAGCAACTCGAACGCTATGGGTTCGACGGTACCGCGACGACGCCGCAACAGGCGGCGGGACGGCATATCGTGGAAATGACGGTGAAACTGCCATGATAGCACGCTTCAAGGCCTGGTGGCTGCTGCGCACCACGCGCGAGCAGCGCATGCTGCTGGTGATGTTCGCGCTGCTCGGCGTGACGGTCGCCTGGCTGTTCGTGCTGTGGGTGGGTAATGGTGTGGCCAGCGCGCGCGAGCGCCATGCCAGTGCAGTGATCGACCATGCGCGCGTCGCCGCGAAGGTCGATGCACTGAAGGATTATCAGAAGCACGCGTCGCCGCCGCTGCCCGCGCCGATCGACGTCGTCGTCAGCCAGTCCGCCGCCGAGGTCGGTTTCGTGCTGACGCGCGCCGAGGCGCAGGAGGGCGGACGCGTCAGCATCGCGATCGGATCGGCCAGGCCCAACGCCTTTTTCGGCTGGGTCGGCGACCTGGAACGGCGCGGAATCGTGCCCGAAAAGCTCGTCGCACGCGCTAATAGCGACCGCACGCTTGCGATCGACGCGGTCTTCCGGGGGCGCGAATGATGCGTCGGATCCGGCTACCGCTGGGCAGGGGCGTGTTCTTCCTGTGCATATTCCTGCTCGCGATCGTGGCGCTGCTGCCGCTGCGGCTCGCACTCTCCTGGTTCACGCTCGACGAGCAGGGGCTTTCGGCACGCAAGGCGGAAGGCAGCGTGTGGCTGGGGCACTTGTCCGAAGCGCGGTTCGGCAATGCGCCGCTCGGCGATCTCGGCGCACGGCTTTCACCCATCCAGTTGCTCGTCGGGCGCGCGCGCGTCGATGTCGCGGGAACCGATGAGAGCGCACCGCCCATGCAAGGCGCGTTCAGTGTCAGCCGCAACGCGGCGGGCATAGACGACATGACCGCGGCTGTTCCCGTCGGCGCGGTGTTCGCGCCGTTGCCCGTCGACACGCTTGACCTGTCGGACGTCAGCGTACGTTTCAAGGACGGCCAGTGCGATCGTGCCGAAGGCCGCGTCCGCGCGACGGTGGCGGGCGACATCGCGGGAATCAGCCTTGGGCAAGGGCTGGGCGGCAATGCCCGTTGCGATGGCGGGGCGCTGCTGCTGCCGCTCCAGGGGCAGTCAGGCATGGAAAGGCTTGCGGTCAGGCTGTTCGAGGACGGGCGTTACGAACTGATGCTTGCGGTGCGCCCGGCCGACCCCACGCTGGGCCCCAAACTCCTGCTCTCCGGCTTTCGGCAGACGCAGGATGGATATGTATTTTCGCTGAAGGGGCGTTTCTGATAGAGGTCGCTTGACGCTGGCATGACACGCACTTAAGAGCGCGCGGCCCGAGCGGCACATATGGCGATCGTAGCTCAGTTGGTTAGAGCACTGGTTTGTGGTACCAGGGGTCGGGGGTTCAAGTCCCCTCGATCGCCCCATTTTTTCAGACACTTAGCGGTCATTTGACCATTTCCCTCCGGTTCAGTTGAACAGCGCGGGCGCGAAAAGCGCGTTGACGGAGCTTGTTCATCAGCCGCGCGCGCCGCTTCCTCGCATCTTCGACGCACGCCTCGATTTCCCGCAGCTCGTTCCAATCCTCTGGCCGCATATACTGCTCGTTTCTCATAACGCTGCTATAGAGCCGTTACGTAACGCCGTCAAGGAAAGCGTTACCACGTCAGCGCCTTCGCGGCGCGGCGCAGGTAGTCGGGATGGAAGCGCGCATAGACCTTCTCGGTGATTCGCGTGTCGCGATGCCCGAGGTAGGCGGCAATCTCTGCCATCGGCACGCGGTCCTCTGCCATCCACACCGCCGCGCTGTGCCGAAACATGTGCGGCGTGCAATGCACCTTGGAGCGCCGCGCAGCCGCCTCGATGCCCTTTTTGATGGACTTGATGCGCGTGCCGCCGGTTTCGATCACGAACGGCGTCAGCGCCATCTCTTGAGCCTCCACGAGCAGCGGATACAGCCTGTCGTTGATCGGCACCCTCGCACGACCCTTGTTTGCCACTTGGATGCGTCCGGGAGGGTTGAGATTGATCTGTCTGCGCTCAAGGTCCACGCGGATCCACGGAAGCTCCAGCAACGCCGTAGCGCGCGCGCCAGTGGTCACAGCCAATTGCGCGAACAGCTTCACGTGTGGCGCGTGGCAGCCAGCGAGGAACTTGCGGAACTGCGCCTTGGTCAGATGCTCAACCTCGCTGTCGGGCATGGGCGGCAGCTTGATTTTCGGCACGTCTCCTATCGTGCCCTTGTCCTTGGCCCAATAGAGCGCCTTGCGGATCAGCCCCAGTTCGTTGCGGAGCGTGTTCGCCGCGCGTTGGCGCTGGGCGATGTAGGCGGCTCCTGTGCCGGGCTCATCATCCGTATCAGGGATGATGTGTGACAGGCGCCGATCGGCCCAAAACCCCTTGGCGGCTTTCCACGCGTCTTTCTTGCGCGCTTCGCCGGGCTTGCCCTTTTGTGTCGTCAGATAGGATTCGACGATCTGGCCCACGGTATCGACTGCCGCTAGCGTCCGGCGTGCCCAGAAGTCACGAGCCTGGGCCTCCGCGGCTGATCGATCATCCGTACCAAGCGAGCAGCGGTGCGGTCCTCCCTCGTCATCCCACTTGATGCACCAGTGCCAGTATTTCGATCCATCTGCTCTGGTTCGTGTAAGCTTTCCGAGGGTCCAAGGGTTGCCAGACATTCGTATTCCTCCACTGCCTCCGGTTTGATCCGGATCAGCTTGCCTCCGAAACGCATGGCCTTCAATCGGCCCGCCTTTATCTGGTCATAGATGAACGTCTCGCTGGTGCCCCAATAGCTTGCGAGCGACGCAACGGTGTAGGGCCTCCCCATCTACGCCCCCTCCTGTTGGGAACCCGTGGTTTCTGGCGGGTTGGCCAACTCCAGTAGAACGTCGGCATGGCACGGCTCGCCGGGCTTGCACCAGCACGCAAGGTTCTTGCCGCGAAGGGGCTCGATCCATCCGCCGTGCGTCAGGTCGATCCAGGTCTGCGCGAAATATCGATAATGCCGAACCGCGTCCTCTACGGTGTCACAGTGATTGGGGAGCGCCGTACTGAACTGCGAAGGGATGCAGCCGACCTTGAAGGGGTTGCCCCACCTCGAAGGGCGCGAAACCTTCACCGTGTTCTCCGGCATGCGCCAGCCCTTGCGACGGGAAAGCTGGATGCGCTGCGGGCTCACGCCGCCTTCCTTTCTTCCGCTTCCTCGTAGAAGCACATAATTCCGGGGAGAGGGGCGATCGAAGGCGGATCGTATGGCGTCATCTCGCGCCACAGCGATTCCAGCTTGCGAAGGGCCTCCAGTTCGCTTTCCGCCTGTACCGTCCCCATAAGAAACGGCGTCCGGTCCTTGAACGAGCATTGCCCGACCCAATGGCGCATATGCCTCACGCCGCCCGTCCTTTCCTCACGCGCTCCACAGGCAATATGCTGTTGTGCAGGATAATCTCGCCCCTGCGCTTTCTTGTGCGCTCTATCGTCACCGGCATGATGCCTCGCGAACGGAGAAAACTGCTGTAGTCGTTCATCATGAAATCCTCCTGATTCCATCCTCGGGGCCGATCGCACCGACCCTCTGGGGGTGTCAGTCTGCCGCGCGCTGCCAACCCTGCGGGCTGTATTCCCGCTGGCGGCGCACTTCGTAGATGCCTGGCTTGATCTCCAAAGCCTCGTGCGTGTCGGTGGGGCGCAGGTGTTCCAGAACTGCCGGCTCCTGATCGACGACGAGGTACGAACGAAACTCGTCCATAGCCGAGAAGAAACGAACCGTAGGGCGCTCCATTACGATATGATGGTGGCCGGTCTCGCTGTGGGTGAGGATATATGCGCCGTTCTCGGCTTTTGCGGGCTTTGCATCGGCGGGCAGTACGTCGATGCGGATGAGCATCATGTCACCCTGAGCCGCGATATTCTGAAACGTCTTCATGTCCGGATCTCCAGTTGGTCAAGAATTTGAGGCGAAATCCCGTAAGTCCCGGCGTTCGCCTCACGCGCCGTTTTGAAGTCCACGCCGACGGGGATGGCGAATGTTCGACCAGTTCCGCACTCGACCCGAAGGAAGCGTTCTGGGCCATTGTCTGGGAGGTTGGCTTCCCAAAGCTCGCCGACCTGTGGATTTGGATGCTTATCGATCAGGATTGCGCCGATCTCTGGCAGGATATTGTGCCAACCCCGCATTTCAGCCGCGATACGCCGCTGCTCGATGTTCTCGATGCGCATGATCTTTCCAGCCTCTGGCGGGCCGTCCGTGATCCATTCAGCCGGAACCTTGATGCCGCGCCACATGTAGAGCGCAAACCCATCGGCATATTCGATCGCAGGCCTGGTTTCGCAGTGCAGGCGCTTTTCGCCGTCGAACCTTATGGTGCGGGGCCGCTCTGTCGCGATAACCGCGTTCTCGAACGGCCACCACCAGCCCACCTGCTCCGATACCGTGGCGATTGTATCGGCTGACTTTGGAAGCTTTACGCCGATGGCCTGCATCGCCTTGAACCATGCGACCCATTCCATGTCCTGGGCTCCGTAAGCGGCGCGATAGACCTGATCCCCGACCTGAGCCCGGACCTGATCCCAGACCTGAGCCCCGACCTGATCCCGGACCTGATCCCCGACCTGAGCCCCTGAAAATTTCGAACCCGCCAATATGGCCGCGCCGATTGCGCCTTGGTGCGGGCTGTCGAGCCAGATGATCAGGCGGGGCTCGTGGAGCCCAAGCGCCGCATAGTGGGCGCGAATTGCCGTCTCTGCTTCCGGACGGTCGCACGGCTGCGTCGAAAGGCCGTGGCGCAATCCGTATTCGACGAACCCAGGAAGTGAGGCTTCCTGCTCTTTCGTCAGTTTTTCAATCTTCATACCCCTCACTCCTTCGATATGTGCCGGGGCCTTGTTAGGTGCCCCGGCCTCCCTCACGGTTGATTTCATTGGGCGATGTCCTGCGGACCCGCGCTGTCGCCTTCGGTCGAGCCTGAAGTCTCGCCGGCTTCGCCGCTTCCATCGCTATCGCTGGCAAAGGTGGTGCCGGGGCTGACAAGGCGAACCACCTTCACGCGCACCTCGACAATGCCGCAATCGTCCGCGCATGTGTGGACGCGGCGCAAATCGTCCTCCGAGGGAAACACGCGGTTTCCGCTCATCGCAGCGCCCAGCTCGCACTCATAGTCGATCCTGCACATGAAGCCCGCGACACCGCTGCCATCGACTTCTTCGTTGAACCACGAATTTGGCACGTCGCTCACCGATCTTCTCCCTCAGTCCATTTCACGCGGCTTCTCGCTCGCCTTCACGGGTCAGTTCCTCCACAGAAACCCCCAGCCATTTGGAAAGCGTTTCGAACGCCCAGGTCACAAATTCAGCGCGCTCCGGCTCCGTCATCTTGGCGAAACTGATGCTGTCGTAATTCTTGATGACCTCACCGCTAGGGAGGGTCGTGGTCGTGTAAAGCCCGCGCCGGTCCTTCAGGATGCGGTGCAACAGCTTGTCGTCGATAGCGTCGCCCTCGCACTTCTCGGTGAGCATCGGCGCGGCAATGCCAAGCACGATCCAGTAGAGCGCGATGCGGCGATTGTTGCCGCTCGTACGGGTGATCTTGACGCGGACGTTGCTGCCGTCAGCAAGCGCGGCCAGTGCCGACTGCGCAGCGGGGTTCGCCACGAACAGCGCGCCGAGGCGCTTCTGGAACATCAGGGGCGGTTCATCAGCCACGTTGCATTTCCTCCAGCATCTTGCGCTTGGGCGACCGGCGAACGAACTCCTGCGCCAGCGCTTTCATGTTGATGCCCTTTTCGCGCTCGAACAGGCCTTCGCCTATCTGGTGCTGGCGAGCGTGACAGTCGCGGCAGAGGGAAATGGTCCAGCAATCAGCGGGCTTGATTCCCATGCCGCCGTCCGTCCCGGTGCGAACGTGCGCACACTCGATCGCAGTCGTTGACCCGCATCCGCAGCACGCGTGCGAGCGGACAAAGGAACGGTGAGCCGGAGAGCGGCGCGCCTTCTCTGCGGTGCCGCTGTTGCGTTGGATGCGGGCAGGGAACATCAGAACGGCACGTCGTCATCGAGGTCGGACTGGTAGCCTCCTTGCGACTGCCGTTCGGGCGCACGTTCCTGCCGATTGGCGTTCTGATCCGCGCGGCTCATGATCTCCACTTCGGAAACCCGGACATCGTACTGCGGCTTGTCCTGGTACTCGCCGATCGTCAGTTCACCGTGAACGACAACCTTCACGCCCTTCAGGATCTTGTCCTTGAGCGGGCGGGCGCGCTTGCCCCAGACGTTGCACCGATACCAGACGGTAGGCGCGTCATCCTTGTAGCCCTGCCGAACGCCGACGCTGAACGAGAGAACATCGTCACCGCCCTGTGTCGTGCGCAGTTCGCTGTCCCGGCCACAATTGCCGCTGATGAGTAGTGTCTGCATTACGCTGCCTCTTTCATGAATTTGCTGGTGAGCGCCGAAACCGTCTCATCGACCTCGGCAAGAAATACGGTGACTGCCTGTTCGACCTCGGCAATGGCCGCGTCATCCCGATCGAGGCGGCGTACGAACATGCGCATCTCTTCAGGCAGGCGAGGGTCATAGCTGACGAAGTCGTTCCACTGGCGACCCGTGCACGCCATCTGCCACAGCATTTGCAGCCGGTACTTGCCGGGGATTTCACCCCCAAGCAGCGTGGCGATGTGCGTTGACGTGTTGGGGCACTTGAATTCAACCATCCCGTCCTTGCCGATAAGGCCGTCTGGAGAGGCGCCGGACATGCCAATCGAGGGGTGCTCGATCATGCCAACCTCGATCACGTCCACGTCGAAGCGGAAGCAGTAGGCGTTGCGCGCCTCGGGCTCCGTGGTCGTACCCCATTGCATCGCGGCGCTGGTGAAGCTCTCTGCCGGTTCCCCGGTCAGGCGCTCGGCGATCAGCTGGGCCTTGTAGTTCTCCCGGCTCGCCCCCCAGCCCGATTTGGTCTTTGCCATCAGGTCGGCGATGCGCGAGGCGGTCACCTTGCCAGCGCGGGCGCGCAACCATTCGATGCTGCCCTGTTCATATCCTACGGTCATGCTGCTTCCTTCTTCTGCTGGGCAGCGCGCTTAGCGGCAAATGCGGCCATCGCTTCGTCGTACCGGCTCGCGGGAAGCTGCTTCAGGCCGGGGATGCCGTAGAGCTTGCAGAAGCGCTGCAAGTCGGCCTGCGTAGCGTCTGCCTCATCCTGAAGGCGCGAAAGCTGCTCCGGCGACACAAGAGCCGCAGAGTCATTGCTTGCGGGACGTGACGCGGCGTTGCCGTCATCGTCCTCCTGAATGATCCCCATGAGGGCCGCGAGCGCATAGCGGCGAATGTATGTGGTCGCGCTGCCATAGCCCTGCGGGTCGCTCTTCTGGAGCGGGATCGACGCGTGCGCGCTGATCCACTGGCCGCTCGTATGGATGATCATGGTATCCATGTGCATCCGGTTGTCGATGGTTTCGCCAAGGCCCTGGACGATCGCCAAGCCGTTCGCTTCCAAGGCGTCCTCGCACGCCGCCCACACCTGAGTAAGATCGGCGTACTTGCTCTTGAAGTGCGGGTTGTTGCTCGCCTTCTTGGCGCCATTGCATGCGGCTTGTGCCTTCACGAACGCGGGAGCAATCTTGTCGATCGCGTCACTGGTCTGCATGTTGAGTTTCCTTTTCCATGAAAAGCCGGCCCAGTTCCTCGCCCTCGGCAACCGTGATGGTGCCTGCGATATCCTTCCGGATAAGGGCGAAATATCGGGCGTCAGGTTCGACGGCCCGGGCGGTGATCGGAGCAATGCTCGGAATCTCAGCGAGGCTCTGCTGGGTGTAGAGCGTCATCATGCCGCATGCCTTTCGATGAAAACTCCGTTCAACCGCACAAAGGCTTTGCGGTAAGCCTCCGAAACGGAGTGAAGCTCATCCATGAAAGCCTCGTACTCGCCATCCTCGCGGTAGCTCTTGCCGAGCGGGCCGTTCAGGGACGGGTCAAGGATTTCGCCGAGCACTTCGAACAGGTCGTGCGTCGTGGCGGCTGTGATGGCTTGGCGGAGTGCTGTGCGCATGTCAGGCTGCCTTTGCCCACCTTCCACGTTCACCACGAACGGGAAGGCTGGAGCGAAGGGCGGATACCTGTTCGGTGAGTTCGCCGATCTCGACGAGCGCAGTGCCGTAATCGCTCTGCAGTGCATCGTATCGCGCCTGCAATGCCATGTGCTGATAGTGCAAAGCTGTCTTGGCTGCATCGCGTTCTGTCAGCACTTCGGAATGCGCTGCGCCTAGGATGCGGACATTACCAGTTGCGGCGCCAGAGCGGCTGTGTGCGCGGGCGAGTTCTTCACTCGTGACCGGCGCACCGCGCTCGGCGGGCTTGCGGCGGAAGAGGTTCTTCAGCATGTCAGGCCTCCTGTGCTTCGGCTTCAGCGAGCCGCTTCATGTCAGCGAGCGCGCCTTCGTTGCTGTCGATCCAGTTAGGGGTGCGCTCCATCTTCGGATCGCTGGCCGCATAGATCAGGGCCGCAGCCGTGCCGGTCCCCATCGACCACTCAAGCGCGCGTCCAGCGTCCCCGGCCAGCGTCACGACCCACCCGGCGCGGCAGTGCGTCGTCTCGCAAGTGTGCCAATCGCGCATATTGAGCGCCTGAGGCACAGAGGCCGCCGCATAGACCTTCTGGTGGATATTCTCGATCTTGACGGGGAAATCGCGCAGGACGGCATCGCGCAGGTCGGCACCGCGCAGGTCGGCATCGCTCAGGACGGCATCGCGCAGGTCGGCACCGCGCAGGTCGGCATCGCTCAGGTCGGCACCGCGCAGGTCGGCACCGCTCAGGACGGCACCGCTCAGGACGGCATCGCTCAGGTCGGCACCGCTCAGGTCGGCACCGCGCAGGACGGCACCGCGCAGGTCGGCACCGCGCAGGACGGCACCGCGCAGGTCGGCATCGCGCAGGTCGGCATCGCGCAGGTCGGCATCGTTTCGCCTCGCCCACCTGACTGCCAGGCCGAGCTTTATGCCGATCGACGCGTCTGGGCTGCAGGTGATTTCTGCGGTGAACTGGACGCGGTTCGTCCAGCGGTTGCAGACTTCGACCTTTTCGGTGTGCTGTGCGGCCTCGGCCATCTGTCGTTCTCCCAATGTGTGTTTAGAAAGCGCCCGCGCTGAACTTGAAGGGGATGAGGTTCAGGGTCGCCCGACCGTCGGTCTTCGCGATAAGACCGCCTTGCACGGCATCCATGTTCTGCCCGTAGGTCACTTCCAGATCGGCGTTGTGCGCGTCTGCGGCGATAAGCCGGTCCAGATTGTCGCGGAGTTCGCGGACGTTCATCTGTCATCTCCCATCAACCGTCATGGCTGATGAGGGAGGTGTACGCCGCAACCGTACGTGTGTCAATCACAAAACGTACGTTCGTTCCGTACGTAAAATTACCGGTTCAACGGTTCAGCGCATCGTTAACGGGTCGTTAACCTTTCGAGCCGCTATTGGGTAGATGCGAGAATAATGCCGGTGAGAGATTCCGGAAATTAAGAAAACGTGTGGGGTTTCCTACAGCTATCGTACGCCGTATGACCAGTGTTGCCAGAATGTTCCGGGTATAGGGGAGTATACGGTGAACGATGATACGTGCCCACAGGGATGCGGGCCCTGCACGCCTGATTGCCAGCTCGTACGCCGCTATATCAGGCTTGCGTTTGCGGCTCCTGATCCTCGATCCACTCAAGGAACAGCCGGTCTCTCTCGCGAGGATCGGCTTCTAGCGCTAGAAGTACTCTCAGAGCTTTCGCAGCTCGTGCGACCTGAGGGTCGTCGCGGCCCACCCGAACGCCGAACTTGTGGGCGACGTAAACAACGGCCAGCTCTAAAGCTCGTTCATTCTCAGGTGCCAGAGTTATCCCGGCCTCCGCGCCAGCCAGGCTTGTCACCTCTGTCCGACGGATAGGCGGCTCGCCTTTCCCCGACAGAGCTTCGGCAAGCTTCTGGGCTATGTCGTACGGGAGGCGAGGTTTGTCGTAATCGGCGTTGAAATAGTCCTGTACGGAGGACCGCCCCGCATAGCCCGCAGCCTTGGCTATCTCGGTAAGTGACATCTTCGCGCGCTTCTTCAGTGCGACAAGAGTTGCCCCGATGGTTTCCGTATCTGCCATATCAAGGATATCGCAGAGCGACTGTACGATTGGTAGGTTGACAGCCGTACGTTCATAGCGTACGCTCGCAGCATGATTTCCCATAGGCAAATGATCAGCGAGCACGGCGGCATCAGGCCGTTGGCGCGCGCACTCGGCCACACAAATCATACGACTGTGCAGGGATGGTGGGAAAGGGGCCGCATACCCGACAAGCACATGGAGACCATCGTGGCGCTGCCCGCGCAAGACCGGGCGGCCTGACCATGACCGGGGGGCACACACTCACACAGCGCGCTCCCCTTGGCGCGCAAGGCTCCAATGCCGATCGGGTCGCATTGATCGGCATTGGAGCCACCCTCGCCGTTGCTGGCGGGGCATATCTCATATTCCGGCTCGTCGGTTTCGCACAAGCGATCGCGGAGGCCGTTCAAGATCCGCTCGATCAGGACGCCCAAGACGACTGGGGCGCCGTACCGCCCGCATGGCAGCCCGGTCGCCCCGATCCCTTCACTGAGTTTCGTCCCTTTCATGACACCGGGAGTAGATCATGACTGTCATTACGTCTGTGGAAGAATCGCCGATTGTTTCGCGCGATTGCGTAATCGAAACGATTGGCCGCCAGCTTCATCAAGCGGTCAATGTCCACCCCCGGCGCTTCACCGTCGCGCAGATCGCGGAGGAAAGCGGCGTCAAGGCACGTCGCATCCAAGCCTATATGGCTGGCGATCAGGGGGAACAGCGCGAGCCCACGCTTTCGGCCGCGTTGTCCATTGCCGTCGTCCTCGGCCCCCGAGCGGTCAACGCCATTCTGGCCCTTATCGGCTACTCGGCAAGCCCGCTGGAAGACCCCGAAGTTCTCCAGCCTATGCAGATCGTCTCTGACGCGCTCTGCCATCTCGGGACCATCGGCAAGGCAGCAGCAGACAACCGCATCGACCATACTGAGGAACAGGCAACCACGAACGCAGCCGACGCCCTGATAGCGACGGTACTGCCCCTGTCGAGCCATGGGAGGGCGGTGTGATCAGCATCGGCATTCCACAGGCAATTTACCTGCTGCTGGCCCTCATCGGACTTTGCGCGGCATTCGCCCGAGGCAAGTACGAAGGCACGCCGGGAGCTCTGCTTTTCACGTGGCTCTTTGTCACTGTGCCGCTTCTCTACTGGGGAGGCTTCTTCTCATGATCCGCTTCATCCGCCGCTGGCGCGCAGATCGCCGCACGGCACCGCAAGCGAAACTTGCTCGCATCGTCGCCGAGACCGCGCAGTCATTCGAGGTCGAAAGCTACCGGAAGAACCGCGCGGCGCACCTCACCGAAGAACGCAAGGTGTGGATCGGCATGTTGCTTGCCGGTCAGATCCGCGACCGCGAAACACGGCGCCAAGCCCAATACGACCTCGATCAGATCGGGATTGGCATCAGGTGAAACAAGGTCGCGGCCTCTGCATCCTGACCGAAGCAAGAGCCCGCATATGGCTCGACAAGCTCATCAATCGCGAAAAGTATCGGAGGAACATCTGTGGCTGACTTCACACCGGAGTTGTGCGAGCGCATCCGCCGCCTGGTTGGGACGTATGGCGTCAATCAGACCGCCGAGCTTCTTGGTCTGCACCAGCCCGTCATTAGCAAGCTGAAGGCCCGCGGTTACACCCCCACGAAGCGGGGACGGTATCTGCGTCCCGTGCCGAGCGACTTCGCCATCATGCAAAACCACATGACCGTTAAGCAAATGGCCGTCCATTACCGCACCTGCGGCAGCATCGTCACACGCTGGATCGGGGAAGTCGGCGGCAGGCGCTACGAGGCCAAGCCGGCAAACCGCGTTTACACGAAAAAGCCCGCGCCGGCCAATCTCCGCGCACTGCTGCTGGAGCATGGCGCGAAGGCCACCGCAAAGATCATCGGTGTGTCTCAGAGTACACTGGAGCGCATGCGCCGTGACGAGGGGTTGCCCGTCAAGAGCTACCCGAAGCGCTCCAACGATAACGACCGCATCCATTGGGCCGAACGCTATGTAGAGGAGCGGCGCGCATGAACGCCATGTCCCTCACGATGGGCTATGCCGCCCCGGTGTGCGATGCTGGCAACCCCGCACGCGCTCAATATCGCCACCTTCTCCGGGTCGCAGCCGAACTGACTGGCCTGCGTGTCGCTGAACTGGTCGGCAAGAGCCGTGAGACCTACGTCGTGCCGGTGCGCTACGCCATCATGCTTACGCTTCAGGAGGCGGGCAGGGGCTGCACACAGATAGCCCACCTGTTCGATCGCGACCACACCACGATCATCTACGGCGTCCGCAAGGCCCGCAAGCTGCGTCACGACGACCCTGACTATGCCCAGCTTTGCTACGCGCTGGAGAGCGCATGAGCATGGTCGCTCAATTCTCGATACCCGGCCCGCCAGTGGCAAAGGGGAGGGCGCGCTTCGCCATACGTGGTGGACGGCCTATGGCATACACACCCGGCAAGACGGCCTCGTTCGAGAACCGCGTTGCGCTTGCAGGCCAGCAGGCAATGCGAGGGGAGCCGCCCGTGGAGGCGCCGCTACGTCTGTGCATTGAGGCATGTCTGCCCATCCCGCAATCCTGGTCGCGAAAGAAGCAGGACGAAGCCGCGCTAGGGCGGATACAGCCCGCTAGCAGGCCCGATCTGGACAACTACTGCAAAGCCATACTTGACGGCCTCAACGGCATTGTCTGGCGCGATGACGCGCAGGTTGTCGAGATCGCTGCAACCAAGCGCTACAGCCTCGCACCGCGTGTTGACGTGCTGGTGATGGGTGCGCGTCTGGAGAAGGGCGCGCAGTGAGCTTCGCCGCACTCGCATGGGCCGGCAAATGCAAGCCGGGTAGCGCAAGCCGCAAGCTGGTGCTGCTCGCCCTTGCCGATCGCCACAATGACGAGTGCGACGGCGCATATCCGTCCATCGCTTGGTTGGTCGAGTTCACCGACCTGAACCGCAAGACGGTCATCAACTGCCTGTCCGAACTGGAGGGCATGGGCTTGATATCGGACAGTGGAGAGCGCCGCGGCGATACCAGGCAGATCAAGCTGTATCGGCTGCATCTCGGAACAGTCCCAAAAACGGAACAGTCCCAAAAACGGAACAGTACCGATTTTTCCGAGAAACAGTCCCAAAAACGGGACACGGATACTGTTAGGGAACCTATTACTCAGATTGCTACGCAATCTTCGTCGCGCGAACGCAAGCGGGACGAATTCCCAAAACCCGATTGGGCAGATGCTCAGGTCTGGGCCGACTTCATGTCGAACCGGAAGGCTAAGCGCATGAAGAACCATGCGACCGCCTACAAACGCTTCCTCGACGACATCGCCCGCCATTCGGACGCCGAGTGGCCACCCGGACGCCTTCTCGAACACGCAGCCGCCCACGGATGGGGCGGGATCTACGACCCGAGACCGAAGGACCAGCGCAATGGAAATCATCAACAACCCGAATGCGGACAAAATCTCATCGACCGGGGGGAGGAATACCTTGCCCGTCTCCGGGAAGGTGCCGAGCAAGATCAGGACAATGATCCAGGAACTGGGGCTCCGGTATCGTCCGAATGGTCAGGGCGCGGAAGAGCACGGCGCGAAAGTCGCGTTGCTGGCGGAGGACTGCTCTGACGTTCCGCCAGCCCAGCTCAAGGCTGCAATCAGCCGCTGGGTGATGAAAAGCCCGTATCTCCCGAAGGCGTCCGAACTGATCGCACTCGCCAAGGAAGCACTTGTCGAGCCATCGCAACCGTACCGCCAGAGCTATGACGAGTTCGTGCTGCTTCAGCGCCAGTGCGATGACTGGAACCGGTCGATGAAGGAGCGCGGGATGCAGCGCGAATACTTCGTCGATGGCCAGAAGGGCTGGCACTTCATCAACTACAACTGAGGTGCGCCGTGAACCACTACGCATGTCTCTGCGGATGCCGCACCGAAAGCATCAACCCCAACCCTCCCAAGTGCTGGGGCTGTGGAGAGCAGATGTACCTGTGGAAGAGGACTGAACGATGAGCGCGATGTGTCCGCATTGCGGCTACAACCTCAGGCGCGACGAGCCCGTCACCCTAGGCCCGTGGACAGTAGCCCCCACGACGGTAGCGCATTGCGGCAAGACGGTATGTCTCAGCCCTGACCAGCAGCTGATCGTGTTCAGCATAGCCAAGTCAGCGCCGCGCCCGATCAGCAAGGATGCTTTGGAATCGCGCCTGGGCTTCGACGGGGTGAGTGCGGTGCTTCGAACGCAGATATACCGGATACGCAGGACACTGAGGACGATGACCGGGGAAGATCCGATAGAGACGGTGTGGGCACACGGCTACAAATGGAGGGACGCATAATGGCGAGGTCGCGGACGAAACGAAAGCCCGCTCCGGTTGAAGTGCCGATCGTCGATCGGTTCATGGCGCAGCACGGGGACTATCGGGAGGCCACTGTGGTTGACCTGTCCGGCGAGCTTGGCGGAAAGAAGGGGCTTGCCAAGGTGGTTCGCAATCTCGCGCGCAACAAGGTTGAGGAATGGCTACTTGCGGGTGGTCCAGGTTTCGAGGAACCCGAGCGCAACGCCTATGAGCATTGCCTCTCGCTTTGGGAGAAGGCTGGCACGCACGGCAACCTTATTGCGGGATATGGCCAGCGCATCCGCTGCGAGAACAACGGCCTTGGATGGTCGCAGCATGAAGCCCTGTCCGAGCTGGCGCTTTACAAAACCCGCATCCCCTCGCGGGTCTGGAACGTGTTTGAGAACATTGCCCGCTTTGATTACGGCGTGGGTAAGTCGGCAGAGGACATGGCCGACAATCCCCCGCAGCGCATCGCCAGCGCAAAGGCGAGCGTGGGGTTTGTGTTGAGCCTGATAGCTATGTGGAGGGGTTTATGATGGACTGGCAACCAATTGAGACAGCGCCCAAGGACGGGGCGCTCGTTCTGCTGTGGGGCCGCTACTGGTCGGACGATCAGGGTTGGTTTCATCAACCCCTCGTGGGGCAATATACCCACGATCGGTGGGAAGCGTGGGGGCGCGTACCTTTCGGCTGCCGCCCCACGCACTGGATGCCGTTACCCGCGCCGCCACCGCGCAGCTGAAAATATATCCGCGATGTGTCTTGACCCTGTTTTAAATCCATGCTATGCAAATCGCGATTTCTAGGAATGCGCCCGGGCCAAGTGCTCGGGTTTTTGATTCGTACTCCGAAGGGTAGGCCCTCCGCTCGCGGACGAGCTGACGACCCCAAGGACGCGCGAGGCCGGGATACCGATAACCAATTGTCCCCATTGGGGCGCAGCCTCGCCCACATCAGTATGCGTCGGTGTAGCTTAGCGGCTAAAGCATCGGTCTCCAAAACCGTGATCGCAGGTTCGAGTCCTGCCACCCTCGCCATTCCATTCTGGGCCAGTACCCCCCCCCCCAAGCGCTGGTCCAG
>NZ_JBYSXE010000051.1:0-30846 GCF_058781925.1 Sphingobium sp. FW306-1B-F04DB
TTATCTCTCCGCAGTGCGATTGCCTCGTATGACAATCGTCGCACCTCGAAATCCGCGTTTTTACACGTCCTCGGTCGTGTCCGGACGGTCAGCATCCGGCAAATGGCTCTTGCTATCGGTCATGCAGGGCTCGCGGACACGGGCGGATGAATTTGTGCAAACGGCCTGGTCGGCCGCCCATCGCCGATTCGGTGGCGCATTGTCACCTTGCCATATCGGCGCAGGTGCCATGCCGTAGCGGCAAATCGGGTCCGCTGGACACGCTTGTCCGTTGCGGTATGAAACGCATATGACGCTGCCCTCTCCCCTCTTCGATCGCCTGCGGCTCCCCGTGATCGGCTCGCCGCTCTTCATCGTTTCCGGCCCCGAGCTTGTCATCGCGCAATGCAAGGCGGGCATCGTCGGTTCGTTTCCCGCGCTCAACGCGCGGCCGCAGTCGATGCTGGATGAATGGCTCCATCGCATCACCGAGGAGCTCGCCGCGTGGAACCGGGAGAATCCCGACCGCCCCGCCGCGCCTTTTGCGGTCAACCAGATCGTCCACAGGTCCAACGACCGGCTCGAGCAGGACCTTGCCACCTGCGCCAAATGGCAAGTCCCGATCATCATCACCTCACTCGGCGCGCGCGAGGATCTCAACAAGGCGGTGCATGGCTGGGGCGGGATCACGCTGCACGACGTTATCGACGACCGTTTCGCGCGCAAGGCGATCGAAAAGGGCGCCGATGGCCTGATCCCGGTGGCGGCTGGCGCGGGTGGTCATGCCGGGCGGCTCTCGCCCTTCGCGATCATCCAGGAAATCCGCCAGTGGTTCGACGGTCCCGTCGCGCTATCGGGGGCAATTGCCAATGGCCGCTCGATCCTTGCCGCGCAAGCGATGGGCGCCGACCTCGCCTATATCGGCTCGCCCTTCATCGCGACGACGGAAGCCAATGCGGATCCGCGCTACAAGGAGGGGATCGTCGCAAGTCGTGCGGCGGACATCGTCTATTCGAGCCTGTTCACGGGGGTTCACGGCAATTATCTGCGCGGCTCGATCGAGGCGGCGGGGCTCGACCCCGACAATCTGCCCGAAGGCGATCTCTCGACGATGAACTTCGGGTCGGGGGGCAACCAGGACAAGAAGGCCTGGCGCGACATCTGGGGTTCGGGCCAGGGCATCGGTGCGATCGAGGCGGTGGAGAGCGTCCCGGAACGCGTCGACCGACTCGCCGCAGAATATCAGGCGGCCAAGGCCGAGCTTGCCGCCAAGGTCAGATAGGCATCGCGGTCAGCCCCGCGGCATGTCAAAGCGAGGCTCTTAGCCTTCGCATAAGACTGTGTGCGGGGCTTTCGGTCGGCTCCATACCGGTGTCGATGCGCTTCACGCGATCATAGAGATCGGTGCTCGAACGGATCAGCGCCTGGGCGTCGTCAGGCAGCTGGGCAACCAGCGCGGCGTCGCTCTCCACCGCGTGGCCGAGCCGGCGTGACGGATGGCGCCCTTGCACTTCGTTGAGTTCGCCCGCCTCGACCGCGCGCCGCGTGAGCAGCCACGCGATGACGTGCATCAGCCGCGTCGTCACCTTGAGCGATTCGCACGAAAAGCCGACGCGCAGCATAGGCTCAAGTAGCTCGCGATCGTCCTTGCCGTGTTCGTCGAAATAGGCACGCGCCTCATCCGCCAGCAGCATCGCCTCGACATACAAGGCATCGACCAGCCGCGGTGTCAGGCGTGATTCTGCCCTTTTCTTCGTCATGGCGCGAAATTGGCACAATCGCCCCGCGCGCGAAACCGGGAAAACTGGTTATCCATAATGGATAAGAATGCTGTTCCGAATTGGCGCGCCTCCGAATCGTCAGGCGATGATGTCGGGAATGAGCTGATCCTCGAGAAGCGCGATCTCGTCGCGCAGCCTCAGCTTCCGCTTCTTCAGGCGCGCGAGCTGGAGCTGATCGGCAGCAGAGGTATCGGCGAGCGACCCGATCGCGCTGTCGAGATCGCGATGCTCGATCCGCAGCAGCTCCAGCCTTGCCTTGACCTCATCGGTGCTCATCTGTCCTCTCCCGCGCGAACCGGCCAACGCCCCCACCTTCGCGCCTGGACGCGCCGGGGTCAACGAATCGTCGCACGCGCGATGCGGCCGACCGATTGGCGCGAATCAGGGGGAGACAGCGGGACCAAACCATGTTTCAATCATGTGTCGCAACATCCAACCAGAAGGAGACAGAAGGATGGAACAGGCACATTTCTCGGCATTGGAAGCAAAACACGCCGGTCTCGAACACCGGATCGCCGAAGAGAGTCGCCGTCCTTCTCCTGACTCCGCCATATTGGCGCAACTCAAGAAGCAAAAGCTCCGCATCAAGGAGGAACTCGCCGCGCTCTGACGCGCGCGTCCTGGAGCCTGATCGGTTGAGGTGGAAACGCTTCGCGCTTCCACCGACGGCGTGAATCAGGCTCTATTCAAACAGTTGAGACCTTGATTCACGCGTCCCGCTGATTCAGCCTGAGACGATCAAGGTCTAAGCGCAGCTGCGGATCAGCCGGTCCACAGCCCCGGCCTGCCGGTATCTGCCGGCTTCGCATATTCAGGCGTTTTGCCGCCGCCGCCCACCGGACGGCGCGCTGCCAGGGGATCGATCTCAAGGTCGAACGCGATGCCGATACGCTCGGCCGTCCGCCAGGCAACCTTGCCCGTCACGCGCCCGATGCCGCGCAGCATCACCGCCACCTGGTCGCCCTGCGAGAATTCGGCGCTGCATTCCGCCATCATGCCGCCTGCAGACAGATTGCGTACGCGAATCTTATGCTCTTCGCCCCCGCTGCAGTGGACGATGCCTGCGAGGAACATGCTGTCGCGCACATCCTCACGTCCCTGCGAAGCGAGACCCGCAGCGTTGAAATTGGCGAAATGCTCCACGTTCCCAGAACCCTTGACCCGCAAATACGCGCCAATCTTGTGTGACGCGATCCCGTGTCGGGTAGCGCAGCATTGGTATGAAAATCGTTAAAGGCCCGGCGGTTACGTCACGTGCCTGATCGCGTTATTCGTCTCGCGAAATCTTTTCCTGGCGCTCGTGCCGTTCCTGCGCCTCGACGGTCATCGTCGCGATCGGACGCGCCTCGAGCCGCGCGAGCGAGATCGGCTCGCCAGTCACCTCGCAATAGCCGTATTCGCCCTCGGCGATCCGACGCAGCGCCGCATCGATCTTGGAAATGAGCTTGCGCTGGCGGTCGCGCGTCCGCAATTCGATCGACCAGTCGGTCTCGCTCGATGCGCGGTCGGTAACGTCCGGCTCGCGAAGCGAATCGTTCTGCAGCTGGGTGAGCGTATCGCGCGATTCGCGAAGGATGTTTTCCTTCCATGCTGCCAGCTTGGCCCGGAAATACTCGGTCTGACGCTCGTTCATGAATGGCTCGTCCGCGGACGGGCGATAGTCGGTATCCAGCGACGGGGCGCGCAGAGCCGGGTCGGCTTGCGCCTCGTTTTTGGTTAACGCTGTTGCCATCTTGCCCATCTCCGTAACTTTACTGACAGGCCCGCCAGGCATTCACTGCCCATGCAAGCGCATCTCCCCGGCCGCGCCTATAAACACGTCCCCCCCAAGCGCACAAGCGGGCAATTGACCCGCGGCCGCCATCCGGCTCGCCGGAGCGCCACACGGTCGCGCCAACGGCCGGTTGCGCTTAGCGGTGATCTCCTTGCAGTTTGATGAACTTCGCGCCGCCAACTTTTCGAATCGGACGCTATCAGAGCGGTCAAATCGCCCGCATATTAACCATGTTCGATATATGTTTCGTTAACCTTTGCGTCAAAATCGCCCCGGGATGGAACATTAACCATGTCCAGTGCCGACGCATCGAGCGACGCGGCAGTTGATGCCCCGAAAAGAAGGTTAATTAACTTGTTACAGCCGCGCGGCTGCCGCTTTACATGAATCAGGGCCGGAGGATCCCGATCGGGTTCCGGGCAGCGGCGGGAAGAGAGCAAGATGTCGGTACGGATGGCTTTGGCAAAACTCTGCGCCTGCGCAGCGGGCGGCGCGATCATCGGCGGCGGCGCGGTGCATGTGGCGGAGCGCCCCCGCCCGGCCGTGGTCAAGTCGGTCAAGGCTTCGGTGAAAAAGCCGGGCAAGCAGGTCACCTACGCCAAAAAGCCCGTCCAGCGCGTCCGGCGCCCCGCACCGATCGTGCCCGACCCGCAGCCCCTTCAGGTTGCGGCAGTTCCTATCCTGCCCCCGCCGGCGCCGCCCATCGCGACGGTGCAGAGCGGGAGCGGCGGCGTCCCTGTCGTTATTGGCGGCAGCAGCGGTTTCGGCGGCGGCGGCTTCTTCGGCGGCGGCTTCTTCGGCGGCTCGAGCGGCGGTGGCAGCATCGTCGTGTCATCGACCAGCTCGGGCGGCTCGACCAGCACATCTTCTGGCGGATCGGGCGGCTCCAGCACGAGCACGAGCACCTCATCGGGTGGCTCGGGCGGCTCGAGCACCAGCACTTCCACGGGCGGCTCTTCGACGAGCACCTCGACGGGCGGATCCAGCACGAGCACGTCGACTGGCGGCTCCTCCACCAGCACATCGTCATCGGGGAATGTCTCGACCTCTACCTCGAGCAGCGGCAACGTCTCGACCTCGTCGAGCACGTCCTCCAGCACGAGTTCTTCCACGAGCAGCAGCAGCAGTTCGAGCACCTCGTCGAGCACCAGTTCGTCGACCAGCAGCTCGAGCGGGGGCACCTCGACCAGCAGCGGTTCGAGCGGGACCCAGGTTCCCGCGCCGCCCATGATCCTTCTCTTCGGCGCAGGCGCAGCCGCACTCGCGGCGCGACGGCGGAGCACGAAAACGGCCGGTTGAACCAACACTCGGCCAATTGAGGACGCCGCCCTAATGCGACCCGGGGCGGCGTCCTCTCTTTTTTGCTTTGATATCAGGCCTCGATCAGTATCTTCTCGATCTCGGGCACCGGGTGCCCCGTCAGGTTCTTGGCCACCTCTCCCTTCAGGCGGCTCTCGACCTCCTTGTGATAATGCTTGCGCAGCGCGCCCAGCGTGGCGGGAGGCGCGACCACAACCAGCGACTCGTAATCGTGATCGAGCGCGCCCTTGCGCAGCAGCTCGGCGGTTTCCGCGGCAAAGCGCGTTTCCTCGATTGCGTGGAAATCGGCCTCTTCATAGGCGCTGCGCCCCTGCCCCACGCTCGAAAAGGCGCGGCCTGGCGCGTCGGACTTCTGTTCGCGATTGGGCGGATTGTCCTGTTCGCGCACGCGCACCACCTCAAGGTTCAGGTCGTCGGGCCCTCCCCTGTTCTTGAAGAGCAGCATCTTGCTGCCATCGGCCACCACGACGAGCCCATCATGCGCGATCCGCATATCTCTTCTCCTATGGCTGAGGATTGACTTGTGCGGCTATCGAACGCGCGGAACCGCAAGCGGTTGCGGGGCTTGCATGGCGCGCCGGGGCCCGCCATAGCCCCGCCATGCACGATATCCGCCTGATCCGGGACGACCCGAACGCCTTTGACGCAGCCCTTGCCCGCCGCGGGATCGAGCCGCGATCGGCCGAACTGCTCGCGATCGACGAAAGACGCCGTGCGGTGACGACCGAGGCGCAGACCGCACAAGCGCGCCGCAATGAGGCATCCAAGGCGATCGGTGCGGCCAAGGCGCAGAAAAAAGAGGATGACGCGGCCGCGCTGATGGCGGAGGTGGCGGGGCTCAAGGAGCGCCTGCCCGCACTCGAGGCCGAGGAACGCACGCTCGGCGAACAGTTGGATGCGCTGCTCGCCGCGATCCCGAACCAGCCCGCGGCCGACGTTCCCGAGGGCGAGGACGAGACGCAGAATGTCGAGATCGCGCGCTGGGGCGAACCGCGCGTCTTCGATTTCGAACCCAAGGAACATGCCGATTTCGCGCCCGCGCTCGGGCTCGATTTCGAGAGCGCCGCGAAAATCTCGGGCGCGCGCTTTGCTGTGCTCAAGGGCGGGGTCGCGCGGCTCAATCGCGCGCTTGGCCAGTTCATGCTCGATCATCAGGGGCGTGAGGGCTATGTCGAGGTCGTGCCGCCGCTGCTCGTCCGCGACGAGGCGATGTTCGGCACCGGCCAGCTTCCCAAGTTTCGCGACGATCAGTTCGGCACCCTCGACGGCCGCTGGCTGATCCCGACCGCCGAAGTCAGCCTCACCAATCTCGCCCGCGAATCGATCCTCGACGAAGCCGCGCTGCCGATCCGGATCACAGCGCTCACCCCCTGCTTCCGCCTTGAGGCGGGCGCGGCCGGGCGTGATACGCGCGGCATGATCCGCCAGCACCAGTTCGAGAAGGTCGAGCTCGTCACCATCGCAGCGCCCGAGCAGTCCGATGCCGAGCATGAAAAAATGTGTGCCGCGGCTGAAGGCGTGCTGCGCGCGCTCGGGCTGCCGTATCGCAAGATGCTGCTCTGCAGCGGCGATATGGGCTTTTCCGCGCGCAAGACCTTCGACCTCGAAGTGTGGCTGCCGGGCCAGAACACCTACCGCGAGATCAGCAGCATCTCCAACTGCGGCGACTTCCAGGCGCGTCGCATGGCGGCGCGCTACCGCCCCGCCGGCGAGACCAAGGGCACGCGGTTCGTCCACACGCTCAATGGTTCGGGGCTGGCGGTCGGCCGCACGCTCGTCGCGGTGCTGGAAAATTATCAGGAGGCCGACGGATCGGTGACCATTCCCGAGATCCTTGTCCCCTATATGGGCGGCATCACCAGGCTGGAGCCCGCCACCTGATGCGCATCCTCCTCACCAATGACGACGGGATCAACGCGACCGGGCTGAAGGTGCTGGAAAAGATCGCGCGCACGCTTTCGGACGATATCTGGATCGTCGCGCCGATGGAGGAACAGTCGGGTGCGGGCCATTCGCTGACGCTCACCCGCCCCTTGCGCATTCGCCGCCATGACGAGCGGCGCTTTTCGGTGAGCGGCACGCCGACCGACGCGGTGCTGATGGCGCTCGGCCAGATCATCGAGGGGCCCCAGCCCGACCTGGTGCTTTCGGGCGTCAACCGCGGTGCCAATCTGGCCGAGGACGTCACCTATTCGGGTACGGTTTCGGCGGCGATGGAAGGCGCGCTCGCGGGCGTGCGTTCGATCGCGCTGAGCCAGGTCTATGCACGCGACGGCATGGGCGAGCAGGTGCCCTTCGATGCCGCCGAGGGATGGGGAGAAAGGGTGCTTCGCCCGCTGCTCGACGAAGACATGCCGCACCGGACGCTGGTCAATATCAACTTCCCGCCCGTCGCGGCCGAGATGGTCAAGGGTGTCCGCGTGGTCCGCCAGGGCTTTCGCGACTATGGCCGGATGAAGATCGTCACAGGCACCGACCCGCGCGGTTTCCCCTATTACTGGTTCGGCCTGGGCGGCAGCGTGCAGACTCCCGGCCATACCACCGATGTCGAGGCGGTCGCCGAGGGCTACATCACCGTCACCCCGCTGCAACTCGACCTGACGCATGAGCCATCGCTCGCGCGGCTGGAAGGCGCCTATCGCTGATCGCGCTGGCGCCGGCACGAGGCTGTTAGAGCAACGTGCGTTTAATAGGGTTCAGTGCTCCTGCGAAAGCAAGAGCCCATTTTCCCGGGCGTATAGTCGTTTCCTGCATGGGCTCCGGGTCAAGCCCGGAGCACTAATATGGATCAGATATAACGCACGATGCTCTAGTGTCGGGCACGGCCACTAGCCCGGGAACGCGCCGAAGATCAGCCCCATCAGCGCGTAGGCGACGATCCAGTAGCCTGCGTCGATCAGGAACAGCGCAAGCCGGCGCCCCGCGAACAGATAGTTGACGCCATAGGCGGGCACGATGAAGCCAAGCGCGATGCCCACCGCGATCATCACCGACAACCCGATGCCGGGATCCCCATAGGTCCTGTAAAGATGCGCCAGGACGAAGGCGGAAAAGAGATTGCACAGGAAGCTGAGGCCAAACACCAGCGGTGCGTGCCTTTCGGCCTGTTCCATCGTCTTTCCTTCAGCCGCCAGCCAGCGCTTCAGGAAAAGCGGCCCGTACCAGATGCCGCCGATCAGGAAACCCGAAAGCGCGGCAAGAACGATCGATATCCAGTTGAAATCCCACATATATACCCCCTCCCCCTGATGCGCCGCCCTTGGCGCCGCGCATGACCATTAACACGCGCGACCGCCCGAGATGAAGTGCCCGGCGGCCGCCCCCGTGACATTTGGCGGCAAAACCATTATGTGCGCCCCACTCATGGCAATTGAACTCCCCACTCCGCCCAAGGTCGGCATGGTTTCGCTCGGCTGCCCGAAGAACCTCGTCGACAGTGAACGCATCCTCACCAAGCTCCGCTCGGACGGCTATGCCATGTCCGCGGACTATGCGGGCGCCGACGTCGTGCTCGTCAACACCTGCGGCTTTCTCGATAGCGCCAAGGAGGAAAGCCTCGAGGCGATCGGCGAGGCGATCGCGGAAAACGGCCGCGTCATCGTCACTGGCTGCATGGGCAACGAGGCCGAGGCGATCCGCGCGCGCTTTCCCGACGTGCTCGCGATCACGGGCGCGCATCAATATGAGGATGTCGTCGGCGCGGTCTATGACGCCGCCCCGATGCCGCCCAATGCCTTCCTCAACCTCGTGCCCGAGAGCGGGCTCAAGCTGACGCCGCGGCACTACAGCTATCTGAAGATCTCGGAAGGCTGCAACCATCACTGCAGCTTCTGCATCATCCCGTCCTTGCGCGGCGATCTCGCCAGCCGCCGCCCCGACGCGATCCTCCGCGAAGCCGAAAAGCTCATAGCCGCCGGCACGAAGGAACTGCTGGTCATCAGCCAGGACACATCGGCGTATGGCGTCGATATCAGGCATCAGCCGCGCGAATTCCACGGCCGCGAGGTGCGCGCACACATGACCGACCTTGCCCGCGAGCTGGGCCAGCTCGGCGCCTGGGTGAGGCTGCACTATGTCTACCCCTACCCCCATGTCGATCACGTCATTCCGCTGATGGCCGACGGGCTGGTGCTTCCTTATCTCGACATCCCCTTCCAGCACGCAGCCCCCAATGTGCTGCGTGCCATGAAGCGCCCCGCCAATGAGGCGAAGGTGCTCCAGCGCATCAGGAACTGGCGCGAAACCGCGCCCGATATCACGATCCGCTCGACCTTCGTCGTCGGCTTCCCCGGCGAGACCGAGGAGGATTTCCAGTATCTCATGGACTGGCTCGAGGAAGCGCAGCTCGACCGCGTCGGCGCCTTCCGCTTCGAGCCCGTCCAGGGCGCTGCCGCCAACGACCTTCCGAACCCCGTGCCGGAGGAGGTGAAGGAGGAGCGTTATGCGCGACTGATGGAACTGACCGCGCGCATCTCCGCCGAAAAGCTGCAGGCAAAGATCGGTCGCACGCTCGACGTGATCATCGACGAAGTTGACGAGGAAGGCGGCGCGTCAGGCCGCTCCAAGGCCGATGCGCCCGAGATCGACGGTCAGGTCCATCTGCGCGACGCGGAGGGGCTGAAGCCCGGCGACATCGTTTCGGTAGAGATCGAGGACGCCGACGAGCACGATCTGTTCGGGGCGCCGCTGAGCGCCTGATTCAGCGCGTCGTATCCTGCGCGACCTGCGGCGGTTCGGGCAGGACAAAGCTTGCCTTGCGATTGGCGAAATCCACGGTCACCCGCGGGAACATCTGCAGCGCGTCCATGCCGAGCAGCAAGGCGGGCCTGCGCAGCTTGAGCTTGCGGAAGGGATAGGCGTCGGCAAAAGCGATCGGCATGCCTTTCAGTGCCATGCGGCCGATGCGCAGCCGATCGACGCGTGTGTAGTCGGCGTTGAGCACGTCACCTGTCACGCTGATCATGGTGATCGGCATGATCGGGTACCGATGCCCCGCCCTGAGCAGGTGGCGGCGCAATGCCGCGTTGCCAATGCTGACCTGGATGCCCGTGTCGACGATCACGTCGACTTTTTCGCCATCGACATCCGAATCCGCGATGATGAGCTGGCCGAATTTGCGGCGCGCGGTCACCACGATCTCGTCGGGGTCGGCGGGCCGTTCCCAGCGCCGCGGCGCCCGACTGACGGTGAGCGTCCGCGCGCGAAAATCCAGTACCACCCGCTGGTCCTGCAGCGTGTCGATTCCCAATATGCCGTGCGCCCCGATATGCGTGCCGCCGATCGCCAGCGCCTCCACGTCGTGCGTCTGGCCGGGCCGGAACATCAGCTTGGGCACACGCACCAGGCCCGCTTGTTCGTCCCCCGTCAGGGTCAGCATGCGCGTGCTTCCTGTCGGCTGCAGCTTGAGCACCGTGGCGAGCTGACGCGATACCACGGTCCGCGTCGCCGCGGTGTCGACGATGAAGGGATAGGGGCCCGTCCCGGCGATATGGATGGGGACCGTCATCTGGTCCGTGTCGGTGATCGCCATCGCGATGAGGCTGGCCGGGTCCGTTGCCTCTTCGGCTACCGGATCGACAGCGGGGGGCGGTGCAAGCGCCAGCAGCCCGGCAAGGGTAATTCCCCCAAAGGGAACCCGCCACCACGCGCTCATGGCACCTCTCCATCGCGCCGTGTCCGACAGGACCGGCGCCCGGACAGAATAGCGCGATTTGCGCTCGCCCCCAAGGGCCGGCGCTGCAAAGCCGCTAGACCATTTTCGAGCCGGGTGGAATCACCCGGCGGCTCGGAAAATGGTCCAGAGTCAATTTGCTGGAGAGCATCAAAAATGAACATGCTTGGGGCATGTTCATTTTTGATGCTTTCCGACCGCAAAACCGGTTTCCACTTTTGCGGAAAGCGCTCTAAGCCATGCCGATCGGCATGGCGGGGCCACGCTCGCCAGCGCGCGCGATCCTCGTGAGGCCTTCGGCGAGGAAGTCGAGAACGATCCGCACGCGCGGCGTGTGGCGCAACCTCTCATGCGTCAGCAGCCAAATGCCCCGCTCCTTGCCCGGCGCCGGCGGCAGGCAACGCACCAGATCGGGCTCCGCGTCGGCAACGAAGCACGGAAGCACCGCAAGGCCGATCCCCGAACGCACCGCTGACAGCAGCCCCGTCGGCGAGTCGTGCTGCATCGCTATCGCGTCCGCGAGCCCGTTCCTTTCGAGCCAGGCCCGGTAGATCTTCCAGACACCCGAGCCACCACCACCGACAAAGGGATGGCCGCGCAGTTCGGCGCGGCGCCGCGGACGGCCGTGCAGCTGGGCATAGTCGCGGCTGCAATAGATCGCCCAGTTGTCGATCGCGATCCGTCGTCCGACAAGACCGCCGCCCTCGGGGCGATCGACGCTGCGGAGCGCGATATCGGCGGCACCCGCGGCGAGATCGCGCATGGCATCGGCGGTGTCGAGCTCGATCCGGATGGAAGGATGCGCTTCGTGCAGGTCACGCAGGATCGGCGGCAGCACCGTGATGGCGTGGATTTCCTGCGCGGTCAGCCGCACCGTGCCGCTCACGTCGCGCCCCTGCGCCGCCCCGGCGTCGGCAAAGGCGGTGGCAGCGCCTTCAACCGCCTCCGCCTGCGCCACCAGCGCCTCGCCGATGGAGGTCAGGAAATAGCCCGCCTGTCGACGGTCGAAGAGCGTCAGCCCGAGCGTTTCCTCGAGTGCGGCGACGCGTCGCGCCGCAGTGGTCTGGCTCACGCCCAGCACACGCCCCGCCGCGAGCGTGCTGCCGCTGCGCGCGACCGCGAGGAAATAGCGCAGATCATTCCAGTCGAGCATGATCCCATTCTGCACTTTTGCAGAACGGGTGCGCAATATCGTTGTTCGTCGCGACTCGGCTTTCGGGTCTATCAAGGAGCCAGGGCGCTGAGGGCGCCTACGACCAGACCCCAGGAGATAATCATGAAGACCCTGCTTGCGCTCACCGCGCTTGCCGGCGCGTTGTATGTTGCGCCGGCCGCCGCCCAGTCCTCCGTCAACGACACCGTCACCCGTGTCGTGAGTTATAGCGACCTCGATCTGCGCACCGACCGCGGCCAGCGCCGCCTCGACAATCGGCTGCGGATTGCAGCTTCGCAGGCCTGCGGCACCGCCTCCAGCGCTGACCCTGTCGGTAAGCGCGAAGTCGCGCAGTGCCGGACCGAAACGCTCGCGCGCCTCGCCGTCCAGCGCGACCAGGTAATCGCGACTGCCAACACGATCGCCCCCACGCAACTCGCGTCGCAGTGACTCCTCAGGCGGCGCGCCCCTGAACCTCCCCCGCCCCGGCGGGGGAGGATTTTTCGAGCAGGGCGCCGGCCCTTGCCCTGAGCGCGGTGCTGGGCCTATCCCATCGGCATGACCTTCGTTCCGATACGGCGCCGCCGATGACCGATCTTTCCGCCCTGCTCCAGCCCGACAAGGGCCAGGCCGCCCGCACCATCCACCTCGTCGATGCCAAGGGCTATGACGACTGGCTCAAGGCACAGCCCGAGCGGCACCGGACCGCAATCACAGCACAGCGGCTTGCGCCCAAACCCTTTGCCAGCGCCATCCTGCCCGGCGACAAGGCCGAGGACTGGTCGGTGGTGAGCGTCGTCGCCGATGTCGAGAAGCTGTCGAGCTGGTGCCTTGCCAAGCTCGCGGAAACGCTCCCCGAGGGTGCCTATCGCGTCGAATGCCGCGAACCCGGCCCCGCGATGTTGGGTTGGCTGACCGCGCAGTACCGTTTCGAAAAATACAGGAAGGATGAAAAGCCCGAGGGGCCGCGCGTGCTGATGACGGGTGATATCGCGCGGATCGCGGAGACGGTGCGGCTCGCCGAGGCGACCGCGCTGGTACGCGACCTCGTCAATATCCCCGCGCTCGACCTTGGCCCCGGCGAACTCGAGGCGAAGGCCGAGAAGCTGGCGAAGAAGCATGACGCCGCGCTGACCGTCACCAAGGGCCACGATCTCGAAACCGGTTATCCGATGATCCACGCGGTGGGCATGGCGGCCGACAAGAAGCATGCGCCGCGGCTGATCGAGCTCATCTGGGGCAATCCCAAGCATCCGCGCATCGCGATCGTCGGCAAGGGCGTGTGCTTCGACAGCGGCGGGCTCGACATCAAGCCCGGATCGGGCATGCGGCTGATGAAGAAGGATATGGGCGGTGCTGCGCACGCGCTGGCGCTCACGCGGCTCGTGATCGAGCAGCGCCTGCCCGTGCACCTGCACCTGTTGATCCCAGCGGTCGAAAACGCGATCTCGGGCAACGCCATGCGTCCCGGCGACGTGCTCAGGAGCCGCAAGGGGCTGAGCGTCGAGATCGCCAATACCGATGCCGAGGGCCGCCTGATCCTGGGCGATGCGCTGGCCAGGGCAGCCGAGGACAAACCCGAGCTCATCATTGACTTCGCGACGCTGACCGGCGCCGCACGCGTCGCACTTGGCCCCGATCTGCCCGCGATGTTCGCCAACGATGATCAACTGGCCGAAGACTTGCTCGCCGCCGGCACCGCCGAGGACGATCCGCTGTGGCGGCTGCCGCTGTGGGAGGGTTATGGCGAGATGCTCAAATCGGACATCGCCGATCTCAACAACGCACCCGATGGCGGCTTTGCCGGCTCGGTCACCGCCGCCCTCTTCCTCGAGAAATTCGTCCCCAAGGACACACCCTGGGCGCATTTCGACACCTTCGCCTGGCGCCCCGCCGCCAAGCCCGGCCGCCCCAAGGGCGGCGACGCGCTTGGCCTGCGCGCGGCCTGGTCGGTCCTCAAATCGCGCTACGGATGATCTGAATGATAAAGAAGCTGATTGCCGCGTTCCTGATGATCGCAGGAACGCTCCAGACCGCATCGGCGCGCGAAAATGTCGACCTCGTTATTCGCGGAGCGACGATCGTCGATGTCGCCGCGGGCAAGCTGGTCGAGGGGCGCGCAATCGTGGTCCGCGGCGGCGATATCGTCGCGGTCGACAGCGAGAAGGCGATCGATCGCGACTATCAGGCGGCGCGCACGATCGACGCGCGGGGCCAATATGCGATGCCCGGCCTTTGGGACATGCACGTCCATTTTGGTGGCGGTCAGGAACTGATCGAGGAAAACAAGGCGCTGCTGCCGCTTTACCTCGCCTATGGCATCACCAGCGTGCGCGATTGCGCGGCCGATATCAGCGACGCGGTGCTGAGCTGGCGTGCCCAGGTCGCCGCGGGCGAACTCGCCGGCCCCAATATCTATACCTCGGGGCCCAAGCTCGAAGGACCCAAACCCTTGTGGAAGGGCACGATCGAAGTCGACAGCCCCGCCGAGGTCGACGCCGCGCTGGACCGGCTGCAGGCGATGCGCGTCGATTTTGTGAAGATCACCGACAATACGCTCCGCCCCGAAATCTTCCTCCATGCGCTCAAGGCCGCCAAGGCACGCGGACTGAAGACGTCTGCCCACATCCCCTATGCGCTGACCGTTGAACAGGCGGTGGCGGGCGGGCTCTCGTCAATCGAGCATGGCGATTATCTGATCAAGGCGGGCTCGACGCAGGAAGCGCAGATTTCGCGCGACTATGCCGACAAGAAGCTGACCTATGCCGAGGCATCGGACGGGCTTGTCGACACATTCGATCCCTCCCTCGCACGCAGGGAGTTCCGCAAGCTCGCTCGCTATGGGCTTTATGTGACGCCGACCCAGAATATGGGCCGCATCCTCGCCTATCTCGACCGTGAGAATCACAGCAAGGATCCTGCGCTTAGGCTGATCGGCCCTGGGCTGCGCGCGACTTACAACTGGCGCGTCGAACGCGCCGCGAAGGCTGATGCCGCTGCGATCGAGCGCCGCCACCGCGAATATGAGCTGAGCGCGACGCTGCTGCCGCTCATGCGCGACGCGGGCATCAGCATCCTCGCGGGAACCGATGCGGGCTATCTCAATTCGTTCAACTATCCGGGTCAGGGGTTGCATGACGAACTCGCGCGCTTCGTCGAATCGGGGCTGAAGCCCGTCGATGCGCTGCGCGCCTCGGTCATCAACGGGCCGCGTTTCCTTGGCAAACAGGCGCGCTACGGCACGATCGCGCCAGGCAAGGCAGCCGACATCCTGCTGCTGGGCGCCAATCCGCTCGCCGATATCGCTGCCACGCGCGACATCCGCGCAGTGGTGCGAGCAGGCAAACTCTATGATCGCGGCGCGCTTGACGCGCTCCTCGCCGATGCGCGCGAGCGCGCCGCAAAACCTGTGACGGAGATAAAATAACCCGCGGCGGGAAACCCCAAGGGCGATAGCGCGTTATGCCATGACGAAGCCGTTCCGAATGGCGGAAAGACGGCCGCGAGGTGGTATGGCAGTAAACAGGGCGTTGAACGGGTGGATGGAAACGCTGACTGACTATGTGCGGTCGGGTGAACCTGATCTCACCAACCGCCAGATGGCGCTGTTGCTTGTCGTCTATCTCAAACCCGGCCCCCACACCGTCCGCGGTCTGGCCCAGGTCCTCAACGTGTCAAAGCCCGTCGTAACACGCGCCTTGAACAAGCTGGGTGCGCTCGGCTATCTGCGCCGCCAGCGTGACGATGCGGATCGCCGCAACATCTTCGTCGCACAGACGCGTGAAGGGGCAGACTTTCTTGAAGGCTTCGGTGGACTCATCGCCCGCAAAGGGCACGACACAGACACCCGGCAGCGCCGGCGGGCGTAAGCATTTCGGCCTGACTGGCCCTTCCGTTGTTCTGGATCGCCGCGTCCATGCGGTGCGCGGCGACATTGCCGATCTTGCGCTCGCGGGCACGCTGTTCGCGCCGCATTATGCGCGCCCGATGGAACGGCGCTGCATCGTTGCGACGGCGGCGTTGCGCGCCAAGGGCAATGACGAGGCCGAACTGATCTCCGAACTGCTCCATGGCGAGACCTTTGAAGTGATCGACCTCAGCGGCGGGTGGGCCTGGGGTTACTGCGCGCACGACCACTATGTCGGCTATGTCCGCGAAGATGCCCTCGGCATCGCGCGCCCGGGCGCGTGGCGCGTCAGCAGCCGCAGCGCGGCGTTGCGCGACGGCGCCTCGCCCGATGCGGCGGTCCTCAGGACGCTCTCGATGGGTGCGATCGTCGAAGGCAGCGTGGGCGATGGCTGGCTGCTCACCGACGAGGGCGCGATCGACCGCGCCGATCTCGTCGCGATCGATGCGCGCCTCGATCCCGTCGAGCAGGCCGAAAAGCTGCTTGGTACGCCCTATCTGCTCGGCGGCCGCAGCGTCGAGGGGATCGACTGTTCCGGGCTCGTCCAGGTTGCGCTGTCCTTCGCGGGCGTCACCGCGCCGCGCGACAGCGACCAGCAGGCCCAAAACCTCGGCCAGCCCGTTTCCGGCGGAGCCCCGCTCCAGCGCGGCGACCTCGCCTTCTTTCCCGGACATGTCGCCATGATGCTCGACGCCGAACGGATCATCCATGCCAACGGCCATGCCAAGGCGGTCAGCATAGAGCCGCTGGCCGGCCTGTTGGCGCGGCTGTCGCCCGAGAACGCAGCCGCAATGACGGTGCGGCGGCCATGAGCGTCAAGGTCTTCATCGACGGCGCTGAGGGCACCACGGGCCTCGAGATCCGCGAGCGGCTCGAGGGACGCGGCGATCTCGTCGTGACGACGCTGCCCGATGCGCTGCGCAAGGATGTCGCCGCGCGGCGCGATGCGCTCAACAGCGCCGATGTCGTGATTCTCTGCCTTCCCGACGATGCCGCGCGCGAGGCAGTGGCGCTGATCGACAATCCCGCGGTGAAGGTGATCGACGCCTCGACAGCGCACCGCGTCGCCGATGGCTGGACATACGGCTTTGCCGAGCTCGAGCCCGACCAGCGCCAGCGGCTTTCGGGCGCAACGCGGATCTCGAATCCGGGCTGCTACCCCACGGGTTTTCTCGCGCTCGTCCGTCCGCTCGTCCGCGAAGGCCTGATCTCCGCCGATTGGCCGCTGACGGTCAACGCCGCCTCGGGCTATTCGGGCGGCGGCAAGGCGATGATCGCGGCGTTTGAAAATGCCGACGCGCCGGGTGCGACCGATACGGCCTTTCGCGCCTATGGGTTGAACCTCGCACACAAGCATGTGCCCGAGATGCAGCAGCATGGAGGTCTGTCCCACCCACCGATCTTCGCGCCCGCGGTCGCGCGCACCTATCGCGGCATGCTCGTCGAGGTGCCGCTGCAACTTCGCGCGATGGCGAACGCGCCCAGCGTGGCGCAAATGCACGATGCCCTTGCCGCCGCCTATGACGGCAGCAGGCTCGTCACCGTGAAACCTGCGGCGGATCTCTCGGTTCTGACTCTCGAACAGGCGGCGGATACCGACCGGCTCGATCTTTATGTCTTCGGCAACGAGGCAACCGGGCAGGCGCGGCTGGTCGCGATCCTCGACAATCTGGGCAAGGGTGCCGCGGGCGCCGCGGTCCAGAACCTCAACATCGCCGCAGGGCTCGACGAACTCGCGGGTCTCAGGCTCTGATTGCCAATCGGTCATTTTGAGCGCACCCTCGCTCCCATCAACAATCAAAGTGGGGGTGAAAATGTCTGAAAACGCTGCAATCAAGCCGCCGGCCTGGTTCTGGGCGGTCGCGGTGCTCGGGCTGCTGTGGGAGTTGATGGGGGTCGGTTCCTACCTCTATCACGTCACCCTGTCGCCCGAGGCACTGGCCGCGTTGCCCCAAGGCCAGCGCGATCTGATGAACGCGACGCCGGCCTGGGTGATGGGCGCATTCGCCATCGCAGTCTTCAGCGGACTGGCCGGAGCCATCGGCCTCGTGCTGCGGCGCAGATGGGCAAGACCGCTGCTCATCCTGTCGGTAGCCGCCGCGATAATCCAGTTCGGCTGGGTATTCGTGGTGTTCAAGGCGCACGAAGTCCTCGGACCATCGTCCGCGATCTTCCCGGCCTTCATCATTGCGATGGGCCTGTTCCTCGTCTGGTTTGCGGATTACGCAACCAAGCGCGGCTGGCTTCGCTGACGAAAAAGGGCCCGGCGTTGTGGCGCCGGGCCCCTCCCGTTCATCGATCCTTGAAACTGATCAAGCCGCTTCGCGGAGCTCCCGCGCCCTCAGCCACTCGAGCAGCTTTTCGGGCCTGGATTCGCCATAGGGGTCGGAATCGCTGCCATCGTCGTTGATGCCCGGTTCCTCGAACCAGGCGACGACCTTGCCGTCCTCGACGATCATCGCGTAGCGCCACGAACGGTCACCGAAACCGAGATGATCCTTGTTGATCAGCATCCCCATGCGCCGCGTGAAGTGGGCCGCGCCGTCGGGCAGCAGCTTGACCTTCTCGATACCGAGCATCTTGCCCCATTGGTACATGACGAAAGCGTCGTTGACCGACAGACAATGGACCTCGTCGACTCCCAGCGCGCGGAATTCGTCATAGCGCCGCTCGAACGCCGGGCACTGTTCGGTGGTGCAGGTCGGCGTGAAGGCGCCGGGCAGTGCGAACACGACGTGGCGCCCCTCGCCGAACAGGGAACCGGTATCGAGGTCGTCCCAGCGGAAGGGATTGGGGCCGCCAATGCTCTCGTCGCGCACGCGGGTCTTCAGGGTAACGACAGGGACTGACCGACCGATCATGTCTTCACTTCTCCGATGGCAGGAACTGGCTGCGGCGCTCGCCGCTCACGCCCCATATGGCGTGCGGGCGCGCGAATACAATTGATTAGCCATGTGACCATGATCGATTGCGCCGATTGAAGGCGCTACATCTCCCCGCGCTCGCGGCGGATGGCATACCATTTCTGGACGTTGGCGTCGTGCTGGCCGAGCGTCTCGGCAAAGGCGTGGCCGCCCTTCCCGTCCGCGACGAAAAAGAGATAGCGGGTCTGTGCTGGATCGAGCACCGCCGCGATCGAATCCCGCCCCGGATTGGCGATCGGCCCGACGGGAAGCCCCGTCATCGCATAGGTGTTGTACCCGTTCACCGCCTGCAGTTCCGAACGCAGGATCCGGCGCCCAAGCGGCTTGCCCTTGGTGATCGGATAGATGATCGTCGGGTCGGCCTGGAGCCGCATCCCCTGCTTCAACCGGTTGGTATAGACCGATGCCACCGTGCGCCGTTCGGCGGGGACGCCGGTTTCCTTCTCGACGATAGAGGCAAGAACGATCGCCTGCTGCGGCGTCGACACGGCAATGCCCGGCTTGCGCTTCGCCCATAGCGCCGCGAGCGTCTTGTCCATCGCCGCCTGCATCCGCTGGAGCACCGCGGCGCGTGTCTCTCCGCGCTGGAAGCTGTAGCTGTCGGGAAGCACCGATCCCTCGCGCGGCACCGCGACGCTGCCCGTCAGCAGCGGCTCCTTCATCAGCTTTTCGTGCACGAGGATCGAGGGCATCCCCTCGGGGATCGCGACGAAGCGCTGCAGCGTCCGGCCGCTTTGCAGCAGGTCGAGCACCTCGGATGCGCTCATCCCCGCGGGAATCTTGTATTCGCCCGAATGGATCGGTGCGTCGCTGCCGAGCAGTCTGGCAAAGGCGAGGAAGCTGTCGGCCGACCCGATCGCGCCCGCATCCTCAAGCTGGCGCGCCGCCGAGGTCAGCGACGAGCCGTCCCTGATGATGACGGTAATGTCCTTTTCCGCCGGCCCTGGCCCGTACCAGCGGAACAGGGAGAACGCACCGATCGCAAGCGCGGCTGCGACGAGCAGGCCGAAGCAGCCGAACTTGCGCATCGGATCAGATCGCCTTCATCACCAGGCTGGCGTTGGTGCCACCAAAGCCGAAGCTGTTGTTGAGCACGGCCTTGATCGGACGCTCCTTGGCGACGTGCGGCACCAGATCGACGCCGTTGCAGCCCTCGGAAGGGTTGTCGAGGTTGAGCGTCGGCGGCGCGATCTGGTCGCGCATCGCGAGCAGGCAGAAGATCGATTCAACCGCGCCGGCACCGCCGAGCAGGTGCCCGATCGCCGATTTGGTCGAGCTCATCGAAAGGTCGCCGATCGCATTGCCGAACAGGCGCCGGACCGCCCCGAGTTCGAGCTCGTCACCGAGCGGCGTCGAGGTGCCGTGGGCGTTGATATAGTCGATGTCGCTCAGCGCGAGCCCAGACTTCTTCATCGCCATTTCCATCGAGCGGAACGCGCCCGACCCTTCGGGATGCGGCGCGGTCACGTGATAGGCGTCGCCCGACAGGCCATATCCGATCACCTCGCCATAGATCTTGGCGCCACGCTTCTTCGCGCGCTCATATTCCTCGAGCACGACGACGCCAGCGCCCTCGCCCATCACGAAGCCGTCGCGACCCACGTCATAGGGGCGCGAAGCCTTTTCGGGCGTATCGTTGAAATTGGTCGAAAGCGCGCGCGCCTGCGCGAAGCCGGCGATGCCGATCGGACACACCGTGCTTTCCGCGCCACCCGCGAGCATGACGTCGGCATCGTCCATCGCGATCATGCGCGCGGCATCGCCGATCGAGTGCGCGCCCGTCGAACAGGCGGTAACGACCGCGTGATTGGGGCCCATCAGCCCGTATTTGATGCTGACCTGGCCAGAGATCAGGTTGATCAGGCGACCATGGACGAAGTGCGGCGAAACGCGGCGGGGGCCCTTTTCATAGAGCACGATCGATTCGCTCTCGATGCCCGGCAGACCGCCGATCCCCGAGCCGATCGAACAGCCCGCGCGAAAACGCTCCTCCTCGCTCATGTCGGTCAGGCCTGCGTCCTCGAGCGCCTGTCCCGCAGCGTCGATGCCATAGACGATGAAGGGGTCGACCTGGCGTTGCACCTTGTGATCGACGCGCTTCGACGCATCGAAGCCATATTCGTGATCGGCGGGCTTCACCTCGCAGGCGATGCGGCACGCATAGTCGGTCGCATCGAAGCGCGTGATCGTGCCTGCGCCCGATTTCGACGCGATGATGTTCTTCCACGCGGTTTCGACATCGGCACCCAGCGGTGTCACGAGTCCCATTCCGGTTACCACTACGCGGCGCATATATTCACTCCATCAAGGCGATCGCGTCCGGGGCCCGCCCGCCGCTCGCGCTATATCAGCAATGCAGTCGCTCAGAAACAAAACGGCTCCCCGGCCCTTGATGTCCCGGGTCGGGGAGCCGCTTGAAACTGCTTCGGCTCGTCGAAAGGGGCCGGATCAGCCCTTGTTGGCGTCGATGAAGGAAATCGCATCCTTCACCGTCGAGATCTTCTCGGCGGCATCGTCGGGAATCTCGACGCCGAACTCTTCCTCGAACGCCATGACTAGCTCAACGATGTCGAGGCTGTCCGCGCCCAGATCATCGATGAAGCTCGCGTCTTCGGTGACCTTCTCGGCCTCGACGCCGAGATGTTCGACGACGATCTTCTTTACGCGGTCGGCAGTCTCGCTCATGTAGAGCTCCTTCTCTTAACTGTTGTTCAGGGGTTGCACTAGTCGGGCGACGAAGGCCTTGCAAGCCCCGCCAAGCGCCCGACCGCTCAAATCATCGCCATTCCGCCATTTACATGCAGGGTCTGGCCAGTGACATAGGACGCTTCTCGGCTCGCCAGATAGACGACCGCAGCCCCGATGTCATCACCTTCCCCCAGCTTGCCCGCGGGAATCCGTCCGGTCAGCGCTTCCTTCTGCGCTTCGGGCAGCACATCGGTCATCGCCGAGCGGATGAAACCGGGTGCGACACAGTTGACGGTGATGCCGCGGCTGGCGAGTTCCTGCGCCAGCGCCTTAGACATCCCGACCAGCCCCGCCTTGGATGCCGCGTAATTGGCCTGACCCGGGTTGCCCGTTGCGCCGACCACCGAGGTAATCGAGACGATGCGTCCGAAACGGGCCTTCATCATCGGCTTGCAGGCGGCGCGGGCGAGGCGGAACGCCGCCTCCAGATTGACCCGGATCACCTGATCCCATTCCTCGTCCTTCATCCGCATCGCGAGGTTGTCGCGCGTCACGCCGGCATTGTTGACGAGGATATCGAGCTGTCCCAGCGCCTCCACCGCGCGCGGGACTAGGCCATCGACCGCCGCACCATCCGAAAGGTCGCAGGCCAGCGCGACGTGATCGCCACCGAGTTCGGTGCGGAACGCCTCGAGCTTGTCGGCATTGGACCCCGACACCGCAAGCCGCGCACCCTGCGCCGCCAAGGCCTTCGCCACCGCCGAGCCAATACCGCCCGAAGCGCCGGTCACCAGCGCGGTCATGCCTGTCAAATCGAACATGTTTCGCTCCCTAATACCTTGTTTGTTCGCGCAGAGACGCAGAGGGCGCAGAGTCTACATGGTCGTTGACCAGCCTGCGGATCCCTTCCTTCATCGTCGCGCCACCGAAATTGAGGATCAGCCCCACCGGCTGCTTCATCAGGCGCAGATAAGTCAATAGCTGCTTGGCATGGGCCCTGCTGATCTGTTCGACCGATTTGACCTCGATGATCAAGCTCTGCTCGACCAGCAAATCAATCCGGAACGCTGCGTCAAAGCGCAATTTCTCAAATTCAATGTCGATTGGCTTCTGCCGATCGACCCTATAACCGAGCTGACTAAGCTTTGCGGCCAGCAGCGTTTCATACACACTCTCGAGCAGGCCGCTGCCGAGATCGCGATGAATGCGCATCGCGACACCGATCACATCACGCGTAATGTCGTCGATGTGCTTCACAGCTCCCTCTGCGAACTCTGCGTCTTTGCGCGAACCAAATCTCGAAAATCCGCCAGCAGCGCCTCGATATCCTTCACCCGCTCCCCTCCGCGCCTCCGCGTCTCCGCGCGCCTGTTACAGCGTCTTCAGCAGCGCCTCGATGTCGTCCATCGAGATCACGCTCGTTGCCTCGATCTCACCAACAGCGCTGCGCTTCACCATCGGCGCGAGCACCTTGCCGCCGAACTCCACGAACTGCTGTACGCCTGCGGCTTCCATCGCGATCACCGACTCGCGCCAGCGCACCCGCCCCGTCACCTGGGCGACGAGCAGCGTGCGGATCGTGTCGGGCTCGGCGACCGGTGCCGCGGTGACATTGGCGAAGACCGGCACCAGCGGCGCGCGCAATGCCGCCTTTCCCAGCGCCTCGGCCATTGCGTCGGCTGCGGGCTGCATCAGCGGGCAGTGGAACGGCGCCGAGACGGGCAGCAGCACGCCGCGCTTGATGCCGTGATCCTTGACCAGCGCAACCGCGCGCTCGATCGCACCCCTATGTCCCGAGATGACGACCTGGCCCGGATCGTTGTCGTTGGCGACGGTGCAGACCTCGCCCCCGGCTGCCGCATCGGCCAGCGCCTGCGCCTTTTCGATATCGGCGCCAAGCAGCGCCGCCATCGCGCCCTCGCCGACGGGCACCGCCGCCTGCATCGCCCGGCCGCGCAGCTTGAGCAGCCGTGCGGTGGTCGCCAGATCGAGCGCATCGGCGGCGCACAGCGCGCCATATTCGCCAAGGCTGTGCCCCGCAACGAATGCCGCCTTGTCGGCCAGCCGCACCCCGCCCTCCCTTTCGAGCACACGCAGCGTGGCGATCGCGTTGGCCATGATCGCTGGCTGGGCATTCTCGGTCAGCGTCAGCTGGTCTTCGGGCCCCTCGGTCATCAGCTTGAAGAGGTTCTGGCCGAGCGCGTCGTCGACTTCCTGGAACACCTCGCGCCCGACCGGACTCGCATCCGCCAGACCCTTGCCCATCCCGACGGCCTGGCTGCCCTGGCCGGGAAAAATGAAAGCGCGCATGATCCTTTTCGCTCCTGTTACAAATCGCGACACAATTTTGTTTGGCGCGGAAATCCGGTTGCGGCAGGGACTAGATAGCCATCGGGCGGAGCGCAAGCGGCCCGTATTTAATTTGCGGTTCATCGTGGCTTTGGAGTTATTTGCGGGTGCGTAGCAGAGCCATCCTTGTCCTCACGCTGCCCGTGCTGGCGGCGGCCTGCGCGGTCGGGCCCGACTATCGCCCCACGCCCGCAATCGATCTTGGCGTTCCCGATCAATATACGCGCGGGGGCGGCGAGCGCCTGTCTCCTCTGATCCTGTCGATCTGGTGGAAGCGGTTCAACGACCCCGCGCTCAATGCGCTGGTCGATCGCGCGGTCGCCGAAAACCTCGATCTGGCACAAGGCATGGCGCGGCTGAAACAGGCGCGTGAGTCCTTGATTCAGGCGCGCGCGGGCGGCCTTCCCACCGTCGATGCCTCCGCCGGCGCCGGGCGCAACTTCAGCAGCGATGCGCGCGACCGCAGCAGCTTTTCGATCGGCGGCGACGCGGCATGGGAAGTCGACCTGTTCGGCGGGATCAGCCGCAGCGTCGAGGCGGCGCGCGCCGATGCCGAGGGCGCCGAATATGACCTGGCCGCGGTGCGTGTCGCGATCGTCTCCGAGCTCGCGACCAACTATATCCAGCTGCGCCTCTCGCAGGAACAGCTTCGCATCGCGCGCGAGACGCTCGCGAACGATAGCGAAAACTACGATATTGCGCGCTGGCGCGTTCAGGCGGGCCTGGTCTCGTCGCTCGACGAGGAACAGGCGCGCGCGCAGCTGGCGCGGACCACAGCGTCGATCCCGCGGATAGAGACGAGCTTTGCCGGCGCGCTCAACCGCATCGCGGTGCTGACGGGCCAGGCGCCCGGCGCCGCGACGCAGGCGCTCGAGAAGAGCGAGCCGATCCCGTCCGCCCCAACCGACATCGCCACGGGCATCCCCGCCGATACGCTGCGCCAGCGTCCCGACATCCGCGGCGCGGAACGCACGCTCGCGTCGGCGACCGCGCGGATCGGCGTCGCCGAGGCGGAGCTCTATCCGGCACTCCGGATCACCGGCAATATCGGCACCAGCGCCTTTTCGTTGGGCGGCCTGGCGGACACGATCACCGCGGGCCTGTTCTCGAGCATCAGCCAGGCGATCTTCGACGGCGGCCGTCGCCGCTCGCAGGTCCGTTCGCAACAGGCGGCCGCAGAAGGTGCGTTCGCGGCCTATCGTCAGTCGGTGCTGATCGGGCTTGAGGATGTGGAAAACGGGCTGGTCGCGCTCGATTCCTCGCGCGCGCGTTCCGAACAGCTCGCGGTCGCACTCGATGCCGCCAACAATTCCGCTATCCTCGCGCGCAGCCAGTATCGCGCCGGACTCACCGATTTCCAGACGCTGCTCCAGACCGAGCAATCCCTGCTCGTCGCGCGCGACAGCTATGCTGCGATACAGGCCGATACCGCGCTGTCGATCGTGCAGCTCTATCGCGCGCTCGGCGGCGGCTGGCAGACCATGGATGGAATGACCCAATGAACGATTCGGTTTCGGTGCCGCAGAGCGATCTCGACGAATTTCTCGGCGTGAAACCCGAGGCGCCGTGGCGCAAATGGGTGATCCGCAGCGTCATCGGCATCACGCTGCTGGCTGTCCTGTTCCTGCTCTCACGCTGCTTTACCGGCGGCGATGAGCCCAATTACACGACACGCGAGGTCCGCCGCGGCGACCTGACCGTCACCGTCTCAGCCACGGGCAATCTCAAGCCCATCAACCAGGTCGATGTCGGTTCCGAACAGTCGGGCAAGATCACCCAGGTGATGGTCGACGTGAATGATCGCGTCGTGAAGGGCCAGAAGCTCGCCGAGCTCGACACGCGCCGCCTGATCGACAATGTCACCCAGAACCAGTCGCAGGTGACCGCGGCGCAGGCGGGCGTCGCGCAGGCACAGGCCAGCCTCGCACTCGCCAAGGCGACGCTCGACCGCCAGGAAGACGTGTACCGGATCTCGGGCGGCAAGGTGCCTTCGAAGACCGAACTCGACAGCGCCCGCGCCAATTATCGTCAGGCGCTCGCCTCGATGCGGTCTTCGCAGGCGCAGGTGGGCGTATCGCGGGCCCAGCTTGCGACCGCGCAGACCAACCTCGACATTTCGCAGATCGTCTCGCCCGTGACGGGCGTCGTGCTGTCGCGCGATATCGAGCCCGGGCAGACCGTCGCGGCGTCGTTCAACGCGCCCGTACTGTTCACGATCGCCGAAGATCTCACGCGGATGGAGGTCGAGGTCTCGGTCGACGAGGCCGATGTCGGCCAGGTCCAGCAGGGACAGGAAGCCACCTTCACCGTCGACGCCTTTCCCGGCCGGAACTTCCCGGCGCGGATCACGCGCGTCAACGTCGGCTCCAACGCCGCGAGCGGTTCGACCTCCTCGTCGACGTCGTCCGCGTCAAGCAGTGCGGGCAATGTCGTCGCCTATACCGCGGTGCTCTCGCTCGAAAATCCGGGCGAAACGCTGCGGCCGGGCATGACCGCGACCGCGGACATCGTGACCAAGCAGCTCCACGACGTCCTGCTCGTCCCCAATTCGGCATTGCGCTTCAATCCGCAGCAGGCGGGCCGCAGCGGCCAGCGCGGCGGCATCACCAGCCAGATCGTCCCCGGCCCGCGCCGTTTCGGCAATCGCGCGACGCAGTCGGTCAGCTTCGGGCCGGGCAGCCGCCAGACCGTCTATGTGCTGGATGCGGACGGCAAGCCCAAGGCGGTCAACGTCGTCATCGGCGACAGCGACGGCTCGCGCACGGTAGTCACCGGTGGCGAGCTCAAGGAAGGCATGAAGGTGATCACCGGCCAGCTGGCCGAAGGGCAGCAGGCACCCGATGCGGATCGCGGCAATGGCGATGGCGAAGGCCGCAGGCGCCCGCGCGATCAGCAGCAGCCCGCCACACCGGTCGCGCCCGCGCCAGCGGGCAATGCCAGTCCTTCGGCAGCGACGCAGACAAAGGCTTCCGGGGCGCCTGCAAAAACGAAGGCTGAGGCAACGCCACCCGCGGCCGACCGTCCCCGGCTCCGCGACATGACACCCGACCAGCGCCGCGCCTTTCTCGAGAGCCTGACACCCGAACAGCGCGAGGAATTCCGCAAGCGGCGCGAGGAGCGGCGGGCACAGCGCGAGGCGGCGGGAGCCGCGACGCCCGATGGCGAATGACCCGATTATCCGGCTGCGCGGGGTCACCAAGACCTATGGCAGCGGGCCGACCGCCTTTCAGGCGCTGAAGGGCGTCGATCTCGACATCCAGCGCGGCGATTTCGTCGCGGTGATGGGTCCCTCGGGTTCGGGCAAGTCGACGACGATGAACATCCTCGGCTGCCTCGACGTGCCGACCAGCGGCTCCTTCCTGTTCCACGGCCATCCTGTCGAGCGCCTCGACCGCGACCAGCGCGCGCTGCTCCGCCGCAAATATCTCGGCTTCGTCTTCCAGGGCTTCAACCTGCTTTCGCGCACCACCGCGCTCGAGAATGTCGAACTGCCGCTCCTCTACCGGGGCGAAGACCGGCATACGCGGCATGCCGCGGGGCTGGCGGCGCTCGACAAGGTGGGCCTCAAACCGTGGTGGGATCACACCCCTGCCGAGCTTTCGGGTGGGCAGCAGCAGCGTGTCGCGATCGCGCGCGCGATCGTCACCAGCCCCGATGTACTGCTGGCCGACGAGCCTACGGGCAACCTCGACAGCGAGCGCTCGGTCGAGATCATGCAACTGCTTACCGACCTCAACCGCAACAGCGGCATCACCGTGCTGATGGTGACGCACGAGCCCGACATGGCGGCCTTTGCGCGCACCATCATCCACTTCAAGGATGGGCTGGTCGAATCGATCGAGAACGGAGCGCGGTCGTGATGGCCCGACGAAAACCTTCTCCCTTGAGGGGAGAAGGATACGGAGCCTTGGCGACGAAGGAGCCTAGGCGAAGTTGGATGAGGGTGAGCAAGGCGGAGCCTCGCGCGGCGCCAGGCGCCGCTCACCCTCACCCAGCTCCGACTAAGCGGCAAAGCCGCCAAGTCTATGCAACCCTCTCCCCTCAAGGGAGAGGGAAAGGACCCCAATGCTAGGCACCACCGTCACCCTCGCCTTCCGCGCGATCATGCGCCACAAGCTGCGCTCGTTCCTGACGACGCTCGGCATCATCATCGGCGTGGCGGCGGTCGTCACGATGACCACGCTCGGCAATGGCGCGACCGCGGCGGTGCGCGAGCAGATTTCCAGCCTTGGTGCCAATATTCTTCAACTCCGTCCTGGCCAGGGGTTCGGGCGGGGCGGCGGTGGACCCCGCCCCCCCGATTTCAAGCCCGAGGACGTCACCGCCATTGCACAACAGATCACGGGCGTCCGCGCGGTCGCGCCGCAGGCGCAGTCGTCGGGCGCCGCGATCTATGAGGGCAACAACTGGAATACCACGGTCAACGGCACCACGGCGTCCTATTTCGAGGCACAGCAATGGGCGCTCGATTCCGGCCGACTGTTCATGCCCGAAGAGGAAGAGGCCGGAAAACCCGTCTGCATCATCGGCAGCACGCTGAAGCGCAACCTGTTCAAGCAGGAGGATCCGATCGGCAAGCGCTTCCGCATCAGGGGCGTGAGCTGCCAGGTGGTCGGGCTGCTCGCGACGCGCGGTCAGGGTGGCTTCGGCCAGGATCAGGACGATGTCGTCGTGATGCCGATCAAGTTCGTCCAGCGCCGCTTTACGGGCAATCGCGATCTGGGGCTGATCATGGTCGCGGTCGACGACGCCTATGAGACCGCAGCGGTCCAGGCCTCGCTCGAAGACCTGATGCGCGAACGCCGGCGCATCAAGCCGGGCGACGCCGACAATTTCAACGTGTTTGACACCAAGCAGATTTCGGACACGCTGACCGGCACCACGACCATTCTGACCCAGATCGTGGCCGCCGTTGCCGCGATATCGCTGCTCGTCGGCGGCATCGGCATCATGAACATCATGCTCGTCTCGGTCACCGAACGGACGCGCGAGATCGGCATCCGCCTCGCCATCGGCGCCGTCGCGCGCGAAGTGCTGCTCCAGTTCCTTGTCGAAGCGATAGTATTGTCGTGCCTTGGCGGGCTGATCGGCATGTTCCTCGCGCTCATCGCCTCGATCGCGATCGCGCCGCTGATGCAGGTGCCCTTCATCTTCGATGTGAAGATAAACCTGCTCGCCTTTATCTTTTCCGCGGCGATCGGCGTGATCTTCGGCTATTTTCCCGCGCGACGTGCGGCCTCGCTCAACCCCATCGATGCGCTGCGCCATGAGTAACGGTAACTAAACCACTCCTGGTGCATGCCGTTTTAATGGTCATGAGCAGCGATCCCAACTCCGTCGCAGATCCCAACGCGCCGCGCCAGGGCAGCGCGGACCGGCGCTTTCGCGCCGAAACCAAGGTGCTGCGTCCCGACGCCTCGCCCCTGTCCTCGCTGATGGGCAGATTGCTGGGCCGCAACAAGGGCGACGAGGATGGCGACGAGCCGGATGCAGCGCCCGTCGCGGCGCCCGGCCCGACAGGCGACCGGCGCATGTCCGATTATGAGCGGATCGGCGCCTTTCTTGCCCGCAACCGGCTCGAACCGACGCCCGATCACTATACGCTTGCCTGGGAATATTTCGTCGCGCCGCACAGCGCGCTCGGCTGGGCGGTCGATCGCGCGATGGAAACCGAAGGCAGCCTGAACGCGACAACGGCCGCGGTGCTGCTCGAGCAACATCGCGCCAAGATCTCCGCCGAAAAACTCACCGACATGATCGGTGAGGCACGCGTGCACATTGCCGATGGCAGCCAGCTTGTCGAACAAACCCGCGCGCATGCAAAGGCTTACGGGACGGCACTGCGATCGGAAATGAACGGAATGGTGGGCGGCGCCGACATGTCTTCGACCGTCGCGGCGCTGACCGAACTGACCCAGTCGATGATCCAGAAAACCGCCGAGGCCGAGAAGCAGCTCCGCACCGCGGTCCGCCAGATGGGCGACATGCAGGCGCGGCTCGCAGCCGCCGAGAAGCTCGCCGAAAGCGATGCGCTGACCGGCCTCGCCAATCGCCGCGCGTTCGAAAAGACCCTGAAGCGCGCGGTCGAGAGCTGCCGCGAAAGCGCGCAGCCGCTGTCGGTCGCCTTTTGCGACATCGACCATTTCAAGAAGATCAACGACACCCACGGCCATGCGACGGGCGACCGCGTGCTCAAATATGTCGCCAACCTGCTGAGCAAGGTTTCCAACGGCAACTGCCATGTCGCGCGCCACGGCGGCGAGGAATTCGTGATCCTTCTGAAGGGCCGCACCGCAGAGGAAGCCCGCGACATCGTCGACAAGGCACGCGCCGATCTGGCCGCGCGCAACCTGACCGCCAAGGACACCGAAAAGCTCATCGGCAAGGTGAGCTTCTCCGCGGGCGTCGCGACACTCGATCCGGGGGGCGACGGCGGCGACCTGCTCCACCGCGCCGACCGCGCACTCTATCGCGCCAAGAAGGATGGCCGGAACAGGGTGTATCTGTAGGCCGTGGAATGTCCGCTATGCCGTGGGTTCCGGATTGTCCGGTTTAGACAATGAGGGGCGAATAACTGCCCTTCATTCATGATGTCGAGCGACCGCAAGTCACCAACACTGCTGTGGCGATCTCATCGTATCAGTCTAAAGCCAACGCGCGAGGCGTTGCCCGCAATTTTAGTCTCCACTGGCTGCCGAAACCCAACAACGTTCCTCCCATTGATTCCGTATCCGCCAAACACGCTCCCGCCAAACATGAGACGGCGCTCGCAATAAGATTGGTCTACTTTAAAACCCAGTTTGGCGTAGGCGTCGACACATCCGAGTTCTTCCCCGAGGGTGTCCGAGACGAGTTCGTCTGCATTGCCGATGACGTCATAGAGCCCGAATCTGTTCGGTTTCAGGCGTCCTACGGGGCCGGGCGCCTTAACATAGCCGGGTTTCGGTCCCGAAAACGATGGCTCACAACCACTGGGGCACAGCTTCGCTGAAGCCTCGTCCGGTAAGTCCCCCCAAGGGAATGCGCTTGTCGCTTTACCGTAGGCCAACCACAACCATTGTTTGCCAGTGGGCAAGCGGTAATTCTTGCCAGTCTTCTCGTTTATCCAGTTGATATAGCATTGAATTGCGCTGAGACTGACACCTGAAAGCGCGATATCACTATCGTAGCGCGGATCATCCAAAGTCGTCTCTTCAACAAGGTTCTTCTGGAGATAGCCCATCCTTTGCCTGGGATGCGGTTGCTGACAGGAGTTTTCGATTACCGCCTGACGAAAATCACGAAATGTGATCTCGTATGT